>NZ_JBHIKY010000030.1:0-39594 GCF_042139015.1 Alteribacillus sp. HJP-4
CCCGTCGTCACTCCGAAGAGATCCGACGGCTTCCCGCGCTCGACTTGCATGTATTAGGCACGCCGCCAGCGTTCGTCCTGAGCCAGGATCAAACTCTCCAATAAATAGTAGAGTACTGACTCTTCTTACTTTGTCCATCTGAATTAGATGGGGGATGTTACTTTAATTAAACGCTTGACTTTCATTCAATTTTCAAAGGACACTGTGTGTCACTCTTTTTGAAGCGACAAGATATATCGTATCATCTCGGCCAAATAGAGTCAACCACTTTATTTAAAATATTTTTTGGTGGGCCTGAGTGGACTCGAACCACCGACCTCACGCTTATCAGGCGTGCGCTCTAACCAGCTGAGCTACAGGCCCCAATCACATAAAACCGTTAATAAGCAAAAAAAATAACTTACTGCAATTGCTATTCAGTTAATGGTTTTATATAAAATGGAGCGGGTGATGGGAATCGAACCCACGACATCAGCTTGGAAGGCTGAGGTTTTACCACTAAACTACACCCGCATATTTAAAACTGGTCGGGAAGACAGGATTCGAACCTGCGACCCCTTGGTCCCAAACCAAGTGCTCTACCAAGCTGAGCTACTTCCCGGTCTTTGTAAGAATAAGCTGCGAATCTCTTCGTCATCTTCGTTCATTCTGTCAGGTCACGTACTGAAGTACGCTCCTTTATTAAATACTGATTGGTAAAGCATTGTATATCGATTAAAATTAAAAATTAAATGGCGCGCCCGAGAGGAGTCGAACCCCTAACCTTCTGATCCGTAGTCAGACGCTCTATCCAATTGAGCTACGGGCGCATATCTATTGGTGCGGTAGAGAGGACTTGAACCTCCACGGGATTTAACTCCCACTAGGCCCTCAACCTAGCGCGTCTGCCGATTCCGCCACTACCGCAAAACTGTATTTAATATGGTGCGGGTGAGAGGACTTGAACCTCCACGTCACAAGGACACTAGATCCTAAATCTAGCGCGTCTGCCAATTCCGCCACACCCGCATTAGGTGGCTGGGCTAGCTGGATTCGAACCAGCGCATGACGGAGTCAAAGTCCGATGCCTTACCGCTTGGCTATAGCCCAATGATACATTAATATTTAAGTTATTTATATAGTGGCGGGCCTGACGGGAATCGAACCCGCGATCTCCTGCGTGACAGGCAGGCATGTTAACCGCTACACCACAGGCCCACTTTGTAAGAATAAGCTGCGAATCTCTTCGTCATCTTCGTTCATTCTGTCAGGTCACGTACTGAAGTACGCTCCTTCCTTCTCTCTCTTGGTTCCTCGACCTTCTTGCTTCTTCTTCCATAGGTCATGTTGTGCTGCGAATCTCTTCGTCATCTTCGTTCGTTCAGTCAGGTCACGTACTGGTAGTACGCTCCTTCAATTCTTTCAAGACAATACTATGATTCTTCTATTAAAAAGTGAATGGTGGAGGATGACAGGATCGAACTGCCGACCCCCTGCTTGTAAGGCAGGTGCTCTCCCAGCTGAGCTAATCCTCCGTCATAAAAGCATGTCCAGCTTAATGCACTGGATACATTAGTTGGTGACCCGTACGGGATTCGAACCCGTGTTACCGCCGTGAAAGGGCGGTGTCTTAACCACTTGACCAACGGGCCTTTATATATGCAATGGCGGAGAAGGAGGGATTTGAACCCTCGCGCCGCTTACACGACCTACTCCCTTAGCAGGGGAGCCCCTTCAGCCACTTGGGTACTTCTCCATATGGCTCCACAGGCAGGATTCGAACCTGCGACCGATCGGTTAACAGCCGATAGCTCTACCACTGAGCTACTGTGGAATTTTATAGTAATTTGAACGCATTTGTTTCAGCGGCATATTTTAGTGTAAATGATCGGTTATGTAATGTCAATGTGTTTTTCACTGCTGTGATGATTAATTCGTTTTTGATGTGTTCTGTCTTAAGCGACTTTTATAATGTACCACAGCTGTTAATTTGAGGTCAAGATGGTTTTAGCATTTTTTTATTTTTCCATTACATTTTCCGCATACATATCTGGTTGTGTCCATTTTTCGGTAGCGGGTGTAGTGTAAACCGCATGAAGTACATTTGTAGGAATGAACGGTTCTCTTCCTATTTTTATGGCCGGGAATATATTTACAGTGTCTGGCCCCGCCCACTTTTTTAAGAAGCATCTTAAAATCGTGATCTATGTGCTTATAGCCCCGTCCTTCCATGTGCAGGTGATAATGACAAAGCTCATGCTTCAAAATTGAGATTAATTCTTTTTCGCCAAACAGCTCGTAATGCTTTGGATTAATTTCGATATCGTGGCTGTACAGCATATAACGGCCGCCGGTGGTGCGCAGTCTTTTGTTAAAACGTGCCTGGTGCTTGAATTCTTTATTAAAATAGGAAGAAGACAAATCCTCTGTTAGCTTCTGCAGGTTCTCGTCCTTCATTCCTCCAACCTCTTTTCCAGTAAACTCTGACAAACAGTTTATCATATGATGGTTGTATACACACTCTTTCTGGCAGAACAAAAATTGCATAAAGGGGGAATGTCTATGCCTGGCTGGTTTCAACGGCAGCTTGAAAAAGCATTTCATGAGAAAAACCGGCAGGAGATTAAGGTGTTGAATCAATGCTGGTTTGATTTCTATTTTAAACAAAAAAAGGCCGAGCGCTAAATTGTGCTTGCAGCCGGCCTTTTCCATCTAATATTATTAACTTGTTTGTTTTTCAGGCTGTATCCTGGTTAATGAGATACGGCCTTTTTGGGTGTCTACATTCTCCACCCACACCGTCACAATATCCCCGACTGCTACTTCCTCCATCGGATGTTTGATAAAGCGGTCAGCCAGCTTCGAAATATGGACAAGGCCATCCTGCTTGACTCCGATGTCGACAAAGGCACCAAAGTCCACAACATTTCGCACGGTTCCTTCCAGTTCCATCCCTGGTGCCAGATCCTCCATCTGCATGATACCTTTCTTCAGTACTGGCTTTGGAAGCTCGTCACGCGGATCTCTGTTCGGTCTCTTCAGGTCTTCAATAATATCCTTTAATGTCGGTTCGCCCGTTTCCAGCTGTTCCGCCATGTCTTTCATGTTCACCTTATCAAGCTTATCCCGGAGTACAGCACTGCCGGTATCGTCCCCATCCGCTTCAAGTAATTTGAGCAGCTTCTTGGCAATGTTATAGCTTTCCGGGTGAATCGCCGTACCATCAAGCGGTTCTCTTCCACCGGTAATCCGCAGGAACCCTGCTGCCTGTTCATATGTTTTCGCACCAAGGCGCGGAATCTTCTTTAACTCTGTACGTTTTTTAAATCCTCCGCTTTCATCTCTTGCCTTAATGATATTATTGGCTACAGATTTTGAAAGGCCTGCCACATATTGCAGCAGACTTGACGAGGCACTGTTCACATTCACGCCAACCTGGTTTACCGCTGTTTCCACGACAAACGTTAGGGAATCGTTCAGCTTCGTCTGGGAAACGTCGTGCTGGTACTGACCGACACCGACTGATTTGGGATCAATTTTCACAAGTTCTGCAAGGGGATCCTGCAATCTACGTGCGATGGATACAGCACTTCTTTCCTCGACTTGCAAATCTGGAAACTCTTCTCTCGCTAAACCTGAGGCAGAATAAACACTCGCTCCCGCTTCATTAATGATGAGGTACGCGATATCGCCGCCAAGCTCAGGGATCATATCCGCAATAAATTCTTCAGTTTCTCTCGAAGCAGTACCGTTACCTACTACAATGAGCTCCACGCTATGGTTATCAACCATCTCTTTTATTTTTGTTTTTGATTTATTCACTTCATTTCTAGGCGGGACTGGGTAAATAACACCAGTCTCCAGAAGCTTTCCCGTTTCATTTATGACAGCCAGCTTGCAGCCGGTGCGGTAAGCCGGATCCATGCCAAGGACAACCTTTCCCTTTACCGGTGGCTGCAGCAGCAGATTCTTCAAATTTTCGGAAAAAATATGAATCGCCTGCTCTTCTGCTTTTTCAGTCATCTCTTTTCGGATTTCCCGCTCAATAGCTGGTGCGATTAAACGTTTATAAGCATCTTCATAAGCTGCAGTTATTGCACTGACGGAAGGAGAACCAAATCGTTTAATGATATGTTTTTCTAAGTAATTGAACACGGGTCCTTCTGAAATACGAAGGGAAACCTTTAATACGTCTTCTTTTTCTCCGCGGTTCATAGCAAGCACACGGTGTGCAGGAACCTTCCGGACGGGCTCTTCATACTCGTAATACATTTCATAGACACCCTGTTCATCGTTCTCCTTCTTTTTTTCAGAGGAAACGATATATGCGTTTTTCATCGTATGGGTACGAAGATGCGCCCGAATTTCAGGGTCGTCTGAAATCCATTCTGCCATTATGTCCGATGCTCCATTCAACGCATCTTCGACGGAAGTGACTTCATTTTCTTCTGATATAAACTCCTCGCCTTTCTCCTGAAGACTTCCTTCACGCGGCTGAGAAAATATCCATTCTGCCAGCGGCTCAAGACCCTTTTCTTTTGCGACTGTTGCCCTTGTGCGGCGCTTTTGTTTATAGGGACGGTAAAGATCTTCTACTTTCTGCAGTTTGTCTGCTGCTTCAATTTCCTTTTGCAGGTCCTCTGTGAGCTTATTTTGTTCATTAATAAGCCGGAGTACTTCCTGTTTTCTTTCATTTAACTGTTGTCCATATTTCCAGGCATCCTGAACATCACGAATTTGAATTTCGTCTGCAGACCCTGTCTGTTCCTTCCGGTAGCGGGCAATAAAAGGGACAGTGTTGCCTTCCTCGAGTAAATCGATTATATTTTCTACCCACTTCTGTTTCATGGATAATTGAGTTGTGATGTGTTTTACGAGTGTTTCTTTTTCTTGCATGGTTAGCCTCCTGCCAGTAGACAATTTACAATTGATTCTTATACTATAACATGAAATTATCCTGATTCTCCTGTGCCGCAGCAAATTCTCAAATAAAAAAAGAGCCTCTCTACCAAGGCTCTCAGGAAATGCGACCGATTAAAATGGTAATATCATCATTATTCATGCCTGCCTTATCGGCAAGCTGGTGAATAGCTTCTTCAGGAGTTGGAGCTTTCAAAATAGATTGTTTCTCCGCATTAGAGAAAGACACACCGTCTGAATGAAGGATAAACGTCATTTCTTCACGAAAAGGAAAGCTTTCCAGTCGGTATTGAAATTTTCGTCCGGATAAATAACCCGGTGCTGGAATCGGCCGGAAAAACTTACTTTTGTCCGTGAAAAAATAGGAAGAAATGTTGCCTATGTTTCCATACACAACTTCCTTTGTCTTATAATTCACTTTCATAACAGTAAGAACCACACCGCGCTCCATCATTAACGCTTTGTTACACTTTTCAAGAATAAACGGGACATTTTCGTGGTGATAAGCTGCTGCTGCATCCATTGCTTTCTGGGAAGACTGATGCGCGGCCTCACCGCTTCCAAGTCCATCCGCCAAAGCACATAGAAAATAATCATCCGTTTCAAGAGTCATATAGGAATCACCACAGTGGTGATTGCCATCCTTCTCCTGCTGGAATGCGGCGATATCAACTTTTGAATGTGTTTTGTTTTTTATCATTTTAGAGACACTCCGATGGCTCCACTCGAATGGATTCTCTTAGTTTTTGTAATGCCCTGCGCTGCAATCTTGAAACATGCATTTGCGATATGCCGAGCTGTTCCCCTGTTTCCTTCTGACTCAGGTTTTCGAAGTATGTACACTTCAAAATTTCTTTTTCCCTCTGGGTCAGAACGGCGAATGCTTTTTCCAGCAGAAGCTGCTGGTCCGTTTGTTCATATCCTTCATCGCGAGCCCCTACAAGATCGAGCAGGGTAACCGCACTGCCTTCCTGATCCGCTTCAATTGAACGGTCTACTGAGAGCGCTTGATAACTTTTACCCATTTCCATTGTCTCTAAAACTTCTTCTTGGCTGACCTCTAAATATTCTGCAATTTCTTCCACCTGAGGAGAGCGCTGAAGCTCATTTGTAAGGTCTTCGACTGCTTTTTTTATACGCGGACCAAGTTCTTTTATACGCCTCGGCACATGAACACTCCATGTTTTGTCACGTATAAAACGTTTGATCTCTCCTACAATGGTTGGAACAGCAAATGATTCAAAGCTGCGGTTAAAGGAATCATCAAACCTCCGCAGAGCAGCAAGCAGTCCGATCATTCCCACCTGATAAAGATCATCATCATGATCCTGGCCGCGCGAGAATTTCCTTGCCAGTGACTGCACAAGGGAGTCATAATGCTTTACAAGCTTTGTCTGGATTTCTTCTGTCGGATCTTCCTGAAACTCCCGTATCCAGTCATAAACAGGCGTATCCTGGTTATTGCTGTTCTTGCGTGTCTGCTGCTGTTTGGATTCCATTGACATCCTGCTCCACCCCATCTCTATGAAGGAACTTCGTCATTACGATTACAACACCAGCTTCCCCGCTGATTTCAACTTTATCCATGAGGGTGTCAATCAAAAAAAGACCGAGTCCGCCTTCCTGAAGATCACTGACAGGCTTCTTGCTGTCCACCGGCCCCAGGTTTTCCCTTGCCCCTTCGAGATCAAAACTCTGGCCGCGGTCAGAAACCATAATTTCCATTCTATCTTCATGCACACTGCAGGCAAGCCTCATAAATCCGCCTTTATCATAGGCGTGTTCGACAACATTAGTACATGCTTCGGCAACGGCAATTTTCATGTCTTCAATATCATCATACGAGTAGCCGACGCGATTCGCAATGCCTGAAACTGTAAGGCGCACCACACCTACATATTCCGGCTTAGCCGGAACTTTCATTTCAAACAAATCTGCACCTTCCATCATCAGCGGGCCTCCTCTCTGTCGTTTCCATCAATATCAATGACCTCATCGAGTCCGGTAATAGAGAATAACCTCATCACCCTATCATTCAAGCCGGTAAGCTTCAGTGAACTGTCGTGGGCATGGGAGGACTTAAGTGCTCCTATAAAAATTCCCAGGCCAGTACTGTCGATGTAGTCAACTTCGGTTAAATCGACGGAAACCTGATTTCCTTCTTTTTCCGTCAAAGGAATCAGAGCCTCTCTAAGCTGTGGAGCTGTGTAGGCATCAATCTCCCCCCCGACATGGAGAACCGCCAAACCGTCTTTCTCTTCCGTGCGAATATCAAGATTCATAATTGCTTCCTCCTAAAACCGTTCCGCCTCAGCGGGGACTTGTAATGAATTAATCTTTCAAAAATACCTTGAACGAATGACGCACAAAATATGTATAAATAATTTCTAAAGATAAAAAGAAGGACGGCCCTTGGCCGTACTTAAAAGTTTATTCCCCATGTTTATATAAGTTTAAACCTTTCTTCGCAAGATAATTAATGTAAAATCGTCACGCAGCTGAAATCCCTGTATCTTTTCCAGCTCATAAAATATATTGTTCACAATTTCCTGCGCGGAAAGGTGCTTGTACTTTCTGATAAGGCTTGTAATTTCATCTCTTTCAATAAACCCATGCTCTGTGCGGCATTCTGTCACGCCGTCGGACAGCAGAACAATAAAGTCGCCTAGCTCGACTTTCTTATGATATTCACGGAAAGTTGTGTCGCGTTTGATGCCGAGTACCAGGCCCTTGGCATACAGCTCCTCAAAATTATCCGCCGCGCTGTCATAATAAAAGCCCGGTTCATGGCCTGCACCTGAATAGTAAAAATGATGTACTCTCGGATCATAGGATCCATACATCATTGTGATAAACATATTAGAAGCGACGTTCTGTTCCACGACGCGGTTTAAGTTTTCAAGCAGGGCCCCTGGCTGAAGACGCTGCTCCGGAAGGCTGTCCATCGCATATTTAATCATGGACATACAAAGGGCAGCCGGAACCCCTTTTCCAATGATATCTGCAATTGCGAGCCCAATACAGCCATTTTCATCTTTCACAAAATGATAGTAGTCCCCGCTCATTTTAGAAGCAGGCACACTGATGACACCAATATCCATGGAGTCGACTCCAGGTATTTCTTTTGGCAGGAATGTCTGCTGCATACTCGCAGCCACATTAATCTCCTGTTCCAGTTCCCGCTGTTTATCCCGGAGACTCTGATGTTCCCTGTAAGCCAGTCCGTATCCCATCATAACTTCGAGCAGAAATTCAAACGAATCCGTAGCTCCGTCAGGAAGGTCAGGATAAAATTCCTCTACCACTTCAAGGTGAAGACTGACCACTTCTTCTGGTGATATTTGATTTTCAAGAACCTTTTTACTAAATTGCTGGGCATGATATAATCCCTGTTCATTTTTTTCTTCTATATAACTTTGCAGCATTTTCTTATACTGCTCCTGAATCAAGCTAACAGAATCAGCCAATCCATAGTCCTCCTTTAACGGAGCCATTTTATTGCTGTAATATTCGTTCCTTCGTTGGCTACAGAATCAATATCGAATTCATCCATGAGCCTTTTTACTCCCGGAAGTCCTGCTCCAAGACCTCCTGAAGTGGTAAATCCATCTTCCATCACCTGTCGGATATTCTCAATGCCGGGACCGCGGTCCTTTGCAATAATCTTAATACCCCTGCGTGCTCCACCGGCCTGAAAGTCTTCCACGGATTCGATAATAATTTCGCCTTTTTCGGCGTATAAATATATATTTCTTGCAAGCTCGGAGATAGCTGTCGTAATTCGGGCCTGATCGACATTCCCAAATCCAATTTCCTTGGCAAGATTTCTTCCTGCCTGTCTCGCAGAAACTATTCCCCATTCTGTGTGTACTTCAACACTGGATTGGACGCTCATTACTATTCCTCCAATTCCTGTTGAAGTTTCTCAAGACCTTGTTCAAGGTCAAGGGCAGTCGGCACCTCATTGAGCATGATGCCCATGTCGATAAGTGTGATCGCGACTGCAGGCTGTATCCCTGTGAGCACCACCCTGGCACCCATCAGGTTGGACATTTCAATTACATCACCAAGAACCTTGGCTATAAAGGAGTCGATCATTTCCACCGATGTAAGATCTATAACCACACCGGAAGATCCTTCCTGATGAATTTTATTAAGTAAATCTTCCTGAAATTGAAGGGCAGTCTGATCGTCAAGTTCTACCTGCACTGAAATAAGCAGGTAAGTGTGCAGCTTTAATATTGGAATGCGCATGCCGTACCCCTCCGATCATTAATAGTATTATAAATTAATAATTTTTCTTTGTGTCATTTCAAGTCCAGATTCAATACCTTTACGAAGGGTACTTCTTGTTGGGAATTTTCCAAGATCAATGCCGAGATTAACTATCGTCTGTGCAATTTCCGGCCGGATGCCGACAAGTATACACTCTGCGCCGACAAGCCTTACAGCTTCAGATGCCTGAATAATATGATGTGCCACCATTGTGTCTACAACAGGTACCCCAGTAATATCGATCAGAACCACCTGCGAGCGGTGTTCAATAATGCCTTCAAGCAGATTTTCCATGATAAGTCTTGCTCTTTCTGTATCAATTGTCCCGATCAAAGGCATCACACTGATATTTTCGAAAACGGGAATAAGCGGTGCTGACAATTCCTTTAAAGCCATACGCTGCAAATAGAGCGTATTTTCCCAGGAGCCTGAATATTCATCCACCAATTGATTAATAATCCCATCAACCCATGACTCCACTTCATGAAAGGTCTCATATACTTTATTGGAGGAGGTATTTTCATCGGAGGTCATTTCCTTTAACAGTACACGTCGGAACAATTGCATACCCTGTGTAAAATAACTCAGCTGGTACCCCATGCGAATCAGTCGTTCCGCAAACTGCCGGAGCATCTCTTTCGCTTCTTCCTGCTCCATTTCCAATGTCTCAATGATCAGATTTACGAACTCCGTATTCGTTTCATTATAAGTATTTTCGGGTATCTTCCCTTTAAAGCGCTCCATATTTACTTCGTTGATCTGCTCTGTCCAGCTCTTCATTAAGTCTTCACGCTGGGAATATATCATTTCTATTATTGATGGCTGCATAGAAATACCTCCGCACTACCTTTATGTTCGACCACTAGTAGCTCATATTATTTTAGAAACCTACATGTATCTATTATTTCACGTCTTATTATGTTGCGCAAACAATTATATTAAAGTTATGCATATTTTAAAAGAAAGGCAGAAAAAAAGCTGCTGCAAAACTTGTGCAGCAACTTAATCAAAGTTGAAATTGCAATAAAGAATAATCATAAATAAATGCGTGATGCAACAATTAAAATCTCTTTGTTATACTCCACTTACGAGCCGATGGTCAAGAGTACTTTCTACTTCTTCTTCAGCAAGGAAAGACTCTGCTGCAATATTAAGATTAATATTTGCCATTTCTTCATAACCCTGCTGCATTGATTCACGAACTTTCATTCTTTCCCGCTCCTTAAGGTAATGTTCTGTGGCATGATGGATAAAGTCACTTCGATTCACATTATCATCTTCCAGAATCCCGTCAAGTTCCCGCAGCAAGTACTGCGGAAGACTAACCTTGATTTGCTTTGTGCTTTTCTGAAACACTCCACACACACCTCCAGCGTACGCCTTAACTGATCTCTCCATTCAATTAATTTAATCATAGCATTTCATACTTTGAAATGCAAAACTCTCTACAAGATTAAAAAGAAGCAATAATTCCCATCACACCAGTCTGTCCGCTTAATTGTTATAAGGAAATTTTTTTAAAATTAAATTTCCGGTTGCGAAGGAAAATTATTATTGTTATTTTTGTAAATTCTTGGTACACGTTTACTGATCATGCATGGAATTTCATATGTGATGGTCTGCAGACGCTGAGCTGCATCCAATACTGTGATAGACGATTGCTTCTGTGTCCCTATCATGGTTACTTTTTCCCCCACCGGTAATTCACGCGGGAGTTTGATCATCATTTGATCCATACAAATTCTTCCAATGATTGGAGCTTTATCTCCATCAATGAGAACATATCCGCCTGCGGAGGAATGATATCTATACCAGCCGTCTGCATAGCCGATCGGCACAGTTCCGATCCACTCTTCAGCTTCTGTGGTGTACGTTGCCCCGTAGCTGATACTTTCGCCCTCGGAAAGCTTTTTCACTTGAACAAGGCGGCTGTGCAGGGAAAAAGCTTCCTTCAGCTGAAATGGGAGTTCATCCACTATCTCTGCTGACGGCGTCAAACCATAAAGAGAAATACCAAATCGAAACATATTGAAGCATTGATCTGGATAGCGAAGACCAGTCGCACTATTTCCGCAGTGAATATAAGGGATATCACTGAATTGGCTTTGAATAACTTCAAGCATATCAATGAAGCGGGTGTATTGTTTTGTGAAGTACGATTTATCTTTTTCATCTGCTGTTGCAAAATGGGTAAACACACCTTCAAGGTGAATTGATTCTATTTGGGAGAGCTCCTTTAAAAAGCTAACAAGCTCATCGTGGGTATGAATGCCGATCCTGCCCATTCCAGTATCAACCTTCATATGTATACGGAGCTTTTTCTTTGCCGGCAGCAGATTCTGTGTCTTTATGAGCCAGTCCCGCTGAAAAACAGTCAGGCTGATATCGTGCTGCACAGCGATTTCTGCGTCCTCCGGCTTTGTTCTGCCAAGGACAAGCACCGGAGCTTTAATGCCGGCTTCTCTCAGCTCAATTGCTTCCTCAAGCAGAGCCACGCCTAAGAATTCTGCCCCGCCCTCCAAAGCAGCTTCTGCGGTCTTCACCGCACCGTGCCCGTAGCCATCAGCCTTCACAACCGCCATAACATGCATGCGCTGCTTGAACCTTTCTTTCACTTTTCTTATGTTATATTTAATATTTGATAAATCTATTTCCACCCACGTATCACGGTAAGAAATTTGTGAAAATGCCATATTATCTTCTCCCATGCTCTGCATTCTTTCCTAATATGATTATTGTAAGGAATTCAACGATTGTCAATAAAGTAAAACAAACGCCTGCCGCCAGTTACTAAATGCGAACCCTTTTAACACAACAATATTTATGAAATTGAAGCTATTACGAATAGGACGATTAGAGGCGCTATCTGTTACTGCTTCTCAGCCTCCACAAATAGGGTTTAGCTTAGCTTAATAAAGGTCATCGCCAAAGCGCTGGATAAATCCAGACATATTAAATAAAAACGCTTCCGACTATCATTTCTGATATAGTCGGAAGCGTTTTATACTGTTCAGATACCCGGTGTGTCCCTGCCTCTTCCAGCTTATTTAACCTCTTGCATTGTTTCGTTCATTGACCTGGCGACAGCCGTCATTTCATCCTGAGTTAAATCATTGGACGCAAGGAAGTATTCGACCCCGTTATTATGCCATGTCAGGCTCCCCTCGGTAAAGGCACCAACCGTGAAGCCAAGGTCAACAGGCTCACCATTTCCTACATGAATATCGGAGGAAGCAGCTTGTGCCTGTTCTGAGCGTTCAATGATAGTAAACGACTGGTCACCAGTGTAGGACAACACAACCTGCTTGCTGCCACTGTCCTTAGATTCTTCAGTTTCTGTCAGCGATGTGCCCTGAGGCTGGTAAGATGGATATACAACTTCAAAGTCTTGTGCATTTTCACCCTCATCCTGCTCTTCTGCAGCAGCAGGTACATTCATGCTTGTAGCAGCCTTGCTTTTTTCTGTGCTGAAATCATTGTCATCAAAGGATGCATTTTCTTCAAAATTATTAAATTCAACGGATACCAGCATTTTATAATCAGCATCGTAAATCTTCACGCTTTCTGGACGCAGCGACTTAGCTTCAAGCTTGATCTCCTGATGATGGAGGTTTTTGTTCTGATAATTTGTTTTTGTTTCAAATACATAACTATCTTCGTGAACTGCGAACGTGCGGTCAGCGTCCATTAATATATCTGAGATAAGTGATTCATATAAATAGACCTGGCTGTTGTTGTTGGGCCAGTCACTCTGAAAGCGGAAGCTTTTATTCAACGCAGGTGTCAGGACGAATACTCCTTCGTCGTTGCGGATAATCATCTGGTTTTGTTCCTCATTTTCATTTTGCAGCTCTACTTTATAATATTTATTTTTTTCATTTTGCATATACCAGATTTCCACGTCATACGATCTTGGTTCTTCGCCTGTTTCAAGTGTCATCGTGGCGGTCCCTTTATACCCCGTCATGTCCTGGAGCTTTTTATCCAGGTCCTGCACTACTTCCTCCTGTGATTTTTCTCCACAGGCGGCCAGAAGCCCAATTACAAGAAGGAGCAGTCCTGTTAACAACCATTTTCGGCGCATATTATCATATCTCCTTTGTCCGGAGAACGCGGATGGGGGAGTGAACAGACCCCTCTGCGCTTTCCTCATACTTCGCTGCTTAACAACGACAAAGGAGGGAACCTTTTTATGAGGAAGCGAGTAATGACTGAAAGACAAGCGGCAGCTGGCGGATAAAATCGGAAGTGACTGCGGACCGGGAAGACTGCTGCTCTTTTAAACTATCAGCGAGACGGCCATGGATATACACTGCATTGCAGCAAGCTTCTTGAACATTGCTGCTTTGTAATACAAAACCAAGAAGTATCCCGGTTAAAATATCGCCGGTACCACCGCGGGCAAGCGCTTCATTCCCGGAAAGATTAACATATTGAAACCCTTCCGGAGTGGTTATGATAGTGTGCGGTCCTTTTAAAATAAGGTAGCAGTTCATTTCTTTTGCGAATGAACGAGATAAACTGAAGCGGTGCTTGTTCACTTCTGCGGCTGATACTTCAGCAAGCTTCGCCATCTCACCGGGGTGCGGGGTAAGAATCAGAGGATACTTTCTGTTTTTTATATCTTGTTTTAATTCCGGGAGATGATAGAGAGCGTCTGCATCTAGAATTAATGGCATATCTGCTTCTTTTATCAGCCGCTTTGTTAATGCCTTTGTGCCTGCTTCTCTGCCTGCGCCGGGACCGGCGGCTGCAGCATCAAACGGTTCAAGCGGTAGTGTGGCACCATAAATATCTTCAGAGATAGCCCCGTTTTTTTCCGGAAGTGCCAGGAAGGTTGTCTCAGGAACGTGCCCTGCTGTAATAGGGAGAATCGATGCAGGCAGAGCCGTTGTCAGCAGTCCTGCACCTGTCCGGAGACAAGCTTCTGCTGCAAGAGCAGGAGCTCCGGGCATTGAATAAGATCCTCCCGCAAGAAGCCCTTTTCCGTTACTTCCTTTATGGGCGTTTTCTTTGCGCTCAGGCAGACTTTCTCTGCATTCTTTTTCCCCCCAGAGCATGCATTTCGTGTCAATCTCCCAGCTTGCCCTTGCAGGCATTCCAATGTCCACGATGTCTATATCTCCATAATAGCTTCTGGCAGGAAACAGCATGGCGCTTTGCTTTGGAGCATGCAGTGTGACCGTATAGTCAGCTCGCACTGCTGTCTCCGGCACCAACTCTTCCCCTGATGGTACCCCACTTGGAATATCTACGGATGCCACCTCAGCCTTCCCCTCATTCAAAAGCTTTGCCGCCTCCAAATAGGGAGATCTCAGCTCTCCGGTCACTCCAGTTCCAAGCATAGAGTCAATGATTAATTCAAATCCTCCATGAATTAACTGATGTTCATCCCAAGGGTGGTAAGAATACCCGCACCGTTCGTAGAAAAGTTTGTGATAGTCCGCCGCACCATAGTCCTGGTCTTTCAGGGGCATCACGAATACCGTGACATCCCAGCCCTTGTCCTTTAACGTTCTTGCAATGACAAAACCATCTCCACCATTGTTTCCTTTTCCAATCAATACAGCAGTCTTCCATGAATCATCGTAACGCTCCATGATTTTAAGTGCTGCAGCCCTGCCCGCATTTTCCATCAGCATTTCTTCCTGCATCCCCAGTTCTTTCATTGCATACTTGTCTATCTGTTTCATTTCCTCGCCAGAAACGACTTGCATGCCGGGTCCCTCCTAACCGCAATATATTTCTATGAGTAAAAGTCGGCCGTTATGCAAACAAGCTCTTTTTCATTCAGTTTTTTCTATAATTACCTGTGCTGCTGCATAGTCTTTACTATGGGTGATTGCTACATGCACTGAACAATTCAGCCATGGAGCATGAATGTAAGGCCTGCCGGAAGCTCCCGTTAGAATTTCGATGTCATGAAATCCGCATCTTCCAGAAATTCCTGTGCCATAAGCCTTGGCAAAGGCCTCTTTTGCAGCAAAACGTCCACCAGCATATTCTAGTTTTCTTGAAGCTCCCAGGCGAGAAAAAAATTCTCTTTCCTGCGGAGTCAGAATTCGCAGGATAAATTTATCATTCTTTGCAATTATCCTTTCGATTCTTTTAAGCTCGATGATATCCATTCCTATTCCAGTAATCATTTAGTTTCCTGCCTCCCGAACTGTTACCACCCTTACGAGTCTGTATGATAAAATGATAGTCCAATGAACTCCGGCATGCAAATGACGACGAAGGAGCCTGACTATGTTTATTCGCAACGAATCCTTTTCTTCATTTAAACGAAATTACCCTGTCATTACCACATTGATTGTCATCAATGTAATCTTATTTCTGTGGATTAATTTATCACTGTGGACAGGAGGACTGTTCCCTCTCGGTCTGGAAATACGCCAGCTGGGGATAGGAATTAATGGCGCTATTGCTGAAGGGCAGTATTGGAGACTTCTGACACCGGTTTTTTTACACCAGGGTACAGGGCATATATTGTTTAACTCCGTCTCACTTATATTGTTCGCTCCCGCGCTGGAAAAAATGATTGGCAGCCTGAAGTTTCTTGCTGTCTATCTGCTGACCGGCTTTCTTGCCAATGTTGCCACCTTTTTGTTAATAGCAAATCCCGCTTACTCCCACCTTGGAGCCTCCGGGGCAATATTTGGGGTTTTCGGTGTCTATTTATACATGGTGATCAATCGGAAAGAATTAATTGATGCCATGAATACCCAGATTATTATGATTATCATTGTGATCGGGGTTGTCAGCACTTTCATTAATCCGGGCATTAACATATTAGGTCATTTATTTGGGCTTATTTCAGGCGCAGCAATTGCCCCGCTCTTTCTGAGAAAAGCGAAATCGTTTTATTCCGTATAAAAAAGCGCAGCCGGCCATCTTTTATGTAATTTCCATACATCAAAGACTATGCGTAAATTTATAAAAAACAAGCAGCCGCTGCAATTACACCGGCTGCTTGTTTTTTAGTTCGCTGCGCGCTTTATTGACAGCAGCGCGGTGTTTCCACAAAAAGGTGACCGCTTCGTCCTTCTGGATAAAAACTTCTTCATTATCGCAATAGGCTTCTCCTTTTCCGTGAAGCGACCATTGGCCATTAGTATTCATCAAAGTCCACATGCCGCCTCTGAACTTATCAGCAAATACAAAATAGTATTTATTGCCTGTTTCATCGTAATCGGCCGTCTGCACGAATTCATTAAGCCAGACTTCAATATCTGCTTTTCTTTTCAATTTATCCATATTTTATCACCTGTACGGGAATATTTTTAAATACTTTGATTATTACTATACCATGTTTTATGTAAAATGTAGTGTCTATTGCAGAATATTTACCAGACTTTCGACCGACATATTTCGAGAAAAAAAGCCGCCATATAAATAGGCGGCTTCGCAGCTTATCTGCTTTTCACGAGTAAATTAACTGCTTCTTTAATAGTTTCATCCGTTTCCTCACCTTTTTCGATCTGCTCACGCACACATTGTTCAAGATTTTCACTTACGACAACACCAATAGCACGATCTAGTGCATTCCGGACGGCGGACATCTGACTCACGATGGCATGACAGTCTTTTTCATCCTCCATCATTTTCACTACACCGCGGACCTGTCCTTCTATTCGTTTTAATCTATTTTTCATTTTATCATTGTATTCCATACGACTGACCCTCCAAGAACTTTGCTCTTATTATACATTATTCCGATAGGGTTAACATCTCATCTGAAAAAAAGAGCTCTGGATGCTGTATCCAAAGCTCGAACAAGTAGAATTTTAATCATCTTCCATAAAGTTTGGCCCCGCAGGAACGCTGATCGTTTCTTCAAGGTTGTACTCTCCGGCCTCTGTGGATTCGGTGCCTTCAAAATTTATACTTTCAAATCCAAAATCTGAGGCAGCAAATAGAATTGCTTCTGTAACCAGGGTGCCGTTGTCGTCTTCCGGGAAAGTCGTTCCTTCTTCAAAAACAATGGTCGCCGTCTCCTCTTCCTCTTCTACATCAACAATATTCATATCTGAAGGGATAGAGGCTGCTACACCGTTTTGTTCCTCATGGTTCTGCATTTGTTCAAATGTTTCTTCAATTGTTAATAATTGTCCATCTTCCCGGGTAGTAGGAAGACTGGCTCCGTTTCCGGTGACGAGAAAGTTTACATCTTCCTCCGTTGTATAGACGTAGTATCCTCGATTCTCAGTAGTAATATCTAAGGATTCGACATTTCCAAAATTCGCTAAATCAAGGCCGGGCTCCCCGTTATAGGAAAGCTTCACCTCGTCTTCATCAAGGTATCTGGCAATTTCTTCGAGACTGCGGACGATGAGATCACTTTCGGCACTGCCTTCTGTATTTTCCTCTTCAAAATCAGCAGAAGGAACTTCTTCTTCCTCCTTGGTCCACTCAATATTCTGAAGAGCAGACTCTTCTAAACCAGTTCCTTCAGGACTAAATTCATCATTTAATTGATCAAAACTTTCCAGAAGGCTTTCATCAGACTCGGAAGCAAGGATGGTAACCGGGACAATAACGGATGATGTGCCATCCTGCAGAGGTATTGTGACGGGGCGCATTCCATCTGACTCAATATCTTCCTGTAATGCTGCAGTATAATTGTCATATTCTGGCATATCATTACCGCCAACTGTCACTTCAGGCTCTTGAACCGTTTCTTCTTCTGCCTCCTGTTCCTGTGACTCTTCATCCTCACTGCTAGAGTCCTCTGTTTCTTCTTCCTTCTCCTCGGGCTCAACAGTCTCGTCTTCTTCCGATTCACTTTCTTGTGTGTGCATAGTCTCATCTTCGCCAGGGGGTTCTTCTTCAATATCCTCTGAATTTGATTCATTTTCTGATCTTGACTCGTTGTTATTATCCTGATTGTTTTCTTCAGGAGAAGAAGATTGGTTAGAAGATGGGAAAAACGCCGGAACAAGAATGATCATCAATAATAAAGCTGCAGCAGAAAGAACAGGTACTGCCCAGCGTTTTAATGAAGAACCAGTTGCCTTTTGTGATTGCCTTTTTTCCATAATATTATAATAAATTTCATCTTTCGGACGCTGATCTCTGACTTCGGGAAGGTCTTTAACTCTTCTTTGGACCTCTTCCTCTGACAGCTTATTATTTCTTCTCATCGCTCTGCCCTCCTTTCACTATAGATTTCATTCTGCTCTATTAGGTCCTGCAGCTTTTTAACGGCACGATGCTGAGTTGTCTTCACCTTACTTTCCGACCACTCAAGAATATCCGCCGTTTCTTTAATTGATAACGAATCAATAAACCGCAGGGTAAGAACCTGGCGCTGGTCTGGAGTACACTGATCCATGCATTCGAAAACCTCTCTAGCATCGTCTCTCGCAGAAACTATTTCATCCGGTAATGGGGCTGGATCACGAATTTCTTCTTTTGAAAGCGGTCCCAATACACCAAGCCACTTTCTCTTTTTGCGGTTCTGTTTTCTGATCCAGTCAATGCCGACATGCCTTGCGATAGAATAAAGCCAGGTTTTTTCGCTGCTTTTCCCCTCAAAGGTGTCAAAAGCATGAAACACTTTTATATATACTTCCTGTACTAATTCTTCTGCAGCGTCCTTATCTCTGACCATATAGAATAAATATTGAAAAAGAGAGTGGTGGTAGGTTTCATATAACCGCTCAAATTCTTCCTGCACGATTAACACTCCCATACTTTAGTCGTTAGTGATTTACATTCGGTTACAAGCGAAACCAAAAATATTTCATATTCTTTCATATTTTTATATTTCAAAAAAAGAAAGCCCGGATGTTTACCACCCCGGAGCTTTAGTGCCCTGGCATCAAAAAAACAAGGCATAAACCCAGTATATTATTCCATACATAATGACAAGCGTGGTAATAAAAGCAAACAGCTTTTTATTAGAAAAATTATTCATACGAGCCTCCACCATAATAAGTACGTCTACAATTATATCATTTCTTTTGAGGTCGAAAGGAAGAAAATATGAGAACAAATTCAAAAAAGTATGGGTTTTACTAAAAAGAGGTTGACGAACAGCAGATCTATGAGAGGATCGAAAATCTGCTGTCATGGAGCAGAAGCCAAAAGTCTTCAGCATAATCATGGCAGCAATTCGAAAAAAAAGCCCGGTACCGGTTTCTAACCGGATACCCGAGCTTTTAAAGGTGTGTTATTCCGTTGTTTCGTGCTGAAAATACGTTTGATCATATAAATGCTCTACATCTTCATCCGTCATCATAGTAAACTGTTGATCTTCCATACCCCTGACCTTCGTTAAAAATGTAATCATGTTCTGACGCTCTCTTCTTTTCATTTTGTATGCTCCCCTTTCTGTGTTACTACAGAATATTAATTTAAATGTATTATATAACAGATAATTTCATTCCGTCAACACATTTTTCAGAATTTTTTATCAGAGGAATCAATTTCATAAGAGCAATTCAGAATATAAAACACGAACATTCGATTGTAGCGTAAGGCGACGACTCCTGGTCGATTAATACCGGCCACGTCCTGTGGCCAACATCGACACTAGCACGTCCTGGGCGTCGTGGGACTAGCTTGAGGTGAAGACCCCGCAGGCAGCTTTTTGCTGCTGAGGAGGCTGAGGCCAAGCCCACGGAAAGCGTTCGCCTGAAGCGAAAGTCGAATGATAAAGAGAAAGTAGATTTTAATACCCGCATTTTTCGTTGTGAAATTGACTTATGAAATTCATTCAGAGGTGAAATTTATTCAGTTTTGGGGTTTTCATTTTTTATAATATCTCCTATACTTGGTGTAATTGAATAATGAATCAACTAGGGGAGTCCGATGAGCCGGGCTGAGAAGAAAATGCCATGAATTTTTCTGACCCTTCGGACCTGATCTGGTTCATACCAGCGTAGGGAAGTTAGAATCGTGAAAGCAAGGTTCTTTAGCAGCTTCTAAATGACAGCCGGTCCAAAATGAATGGGCCGGCTTATTTTATTTTTTATTGCCTGCTGTGCCCTTTCGTCTATGCGCCAAGATCTCGTCCTTTACTATTTTTAAAAGGAGAGATTTTTTTATGTCCAATTCATCCATTTCCCACGAGAACGTGCACCATTTATCTAATCTTCCAGGGAGTAAAAAAGTGTATGTCAGCGGATCCCGTCCTGACCTGCGCGTGCCAATGCGAAAAATTGAATTAAGCGACACGGCCGGAACCTTTGGCGAGGAAAAAAACCCTCCGATCCACCTGTACGATACAAGCGGTCCATATACAGATGAAGAAGAGCTTATCAGCTTCGAAAAAGGGCTGAAATCGATTCGTGCCGAGTGGATAAATGAACGCCGGGATTCAGAAGAATATGAGGGAAGATTAATACGTCCTGAAGATAATGGATTGAACTCCCACAGCCGGCCACCTGTATTTCCTGGATTAAAAAGAACTCCCCGCCGGGCAGTAAGTGGTAAAAATGTAACTCAGCTGCACTATGCGAAACAAGGCATTATTACACCGGAGATGGAATTTATAGCTATAAGAGAAGACATGTCACCGGAATTCGTCCTTAAGGAAGTAGCAGAAGGAAGAGCGATAATTCCTTCCAATATTAATCATCCCGAAATAGAACCGATGATTATCGGACGAAATTTTCATGTAAAGATCAATGCAAATATTGGCAACTCTGCTGTCACATCCTCCATCGAAGAAGAAGTTGAAAAAATGACCTGGGCCATCCGCTGGGGAGCAGATAATATTATGGATCTTTCCACCGGTAAAAATATACACACCACAAGAGAATGGATTATCCGCAACTCCCCTGTGCCAGTCGGCACTGTTCCTATTTACCAGGCACTGGAAAAGGTT
This sequence comes from Alteribacillus sp. HJP-4, assembly GCF_042139015.1. Taxonomy (NCBI): domain Bacteria; kingdom Bacillati; phylum Bacillota; class Bacilli; order Caryophanales; family Bacillaceae; genus Alteribacillus; species Alteribacillus sp. HJP-4. The sequence goes on from NZ_JBHIKY010000030.1 coordinate 21,008, forward strand.
AATGGTACCGCTGAGGAATTAACATGGGAAATCTATAGGGATACTCTAATAGAACAGGCTGAACAGGGTGTAGACTACTTTACTATTCATGCCGGGGTGCTTTTGCGCTATGTACCGCTTACCGCGGGCCGACTGACAGGAATAGTCTCCAGGGGAGGTTCCATTATGGCGCAGTGGTGCTTATACCACCACCAGGAAAGCTTCTTATATACGCATTTCGATGAAATCTGCGAAATAATGAAAACATATGATATCGCGTTTTCTCTTGGAGACGGCCTCCGCCCAGGATCTATCGCAGACGCGAATGACGAAGCTCAATTTGCAGAATTAGAGACGCTAGGAGAATTAACAAAAAGAGCCTGGAAGCATGATGTTCAGGTTATGGTAGAAGGGCCAGGCCACGTGCCGATGCACTTGATAAAAGAAAATATGGATAAACAGCTGGAGGTCTGCGAAGAAGCTCCTTTCTACACTCTCGGTCCGCTTACTACTGATATAGCACCGGGATATGACCACATCACTTCAGGGATCGGCGCTGCTCAGATCGGGTGGTACGGTACAGCAATGCTTTGCTATGTCACACCAAAAGAACATCTCGGCCTGCCTAATAAAGAGGATGTCCGCGAAGGTGTTATCACATATAAAATTGCTGCCCATGCCGCAGATTTAGCGAAGGGCCATCCAAATGCCCAGAAAAGGGATGATGCATTATCTAAAGCCCGGTTTGAATTCAGATGGAGAGATCAATTCAACCTCTCTATTGACCCGGAAAGAGCACTTGAATTTCATGATGAAACCCTTCCGGCAGAAGGAGCTAAGACTGCCCACTTTTGTTCGATGTGCGGCCCGAAATTTTGCAGCATGCGAATTTCCCAGGATATTCGTAATTACGCTCGGGAGCATGACATGAATACAACAGAAGCAGTGGAAACTGGGATGAAGGAAAAAGCGGAAGCCTTTAAAAAATCCGGCAGCCGCCTTTACCAATGATGTGAAGGGAGAGAACCTATGAATCGAGCAGCGGCTGAAATTCAGGAAGAAATAGCCCGGACAAAAAAGCATCTGGATCTATTAGAAGTGGCGCTTCATCGTTTACAAAACGAGTGTAACCACACTTTTGAAGGAAATGAATATTATCAGATATGTGTAAAATGCAGGCTTACGAAGGTTCTGTACTATTAAGGTAACAGGCAGCAGGCTGTCTGTCTTTCATGGAAAAACGTCAGGAATAGGAATGATTTGGGGCTGTAGCAAAAGCCCCTTTTTATAGAAAAAGTAGTATCCTAAATAGAAGAGAGCAGGGGACAAGTCCGAAGACTCCAGTGGGAAGAGCAGCGGCTGAAGATCCACCGGGCGCGGGTTTCGCCCGGTTAGCTGAAGCGCTGCCCACGGAAAGCGAAGGACTTGTCCACTGCTTTTTTTACCATACAAAAGGGGGCGAGTATCATTTATGATACAGCCCCATGATATATAGAGAATACATTTCTCTATTTTATTCATGATAAATATTGCCCATTTGTTAAAAGAGGTATGAAAGACCTTTGACAACTTTTCCTGCATTTTCTACAATTTTTGTAACTGTTTTTTATACATATCGACAGTTTATGTAGAACTATGGAAGGAGAAAGGAGACGTTTATGAGAAAATATTCATACGCAGCAATAGCCGCAATACTTGGATTTAGTTTACTTACTGCCTGTGGTACGAGCGAAGAAAACGGCTCTCCGGAAGAAAACGACGCGGAAGAAATGCAGGAAACTGAAGGAACTGATGAAGTGAAAGAGCAAGAAGAAACTCCTGAAGATGAAGAGGAAGCTGAAAACGAAGAAGAAGAAACTGATGATACAGATGCTGAAGAAGAATCTGATTCAGAAGAGAAGTCTGATTCAGAAGAGGAGACTGATTCAGAAGAAGAATCAGCAGATCTCGAAGAGACTGCCTCTGAAGAAGAAGATACCTCTTCGAGCGCGGAGGATGAAGAGAAAATTACTGAAACTGTCACTCTCTTTTTCTCTGATGAACAATTATTGGAAACGTTAAAAGTGGATCAGGAAGTTACTGCTGCTTCAGAAGATGAAATTCCCCTTGCAGCACTGGAAGCGTGGATTGCCGGTCCGGAAAGTGATGAATTAACATCTTTGTTTGAAGGAACGAATGTGGAGGTTCAATCCGTAGAAGGGCATGACGGTACTGCGGAGGTTTCATTTTCAGAATCGTTACTTGATGCGAATGCTGGTTCAAGCATGGAGATTGCCTTTACGGAACAAATTGCACTGATTATGCAGCAATTCGGCTATGATCAAACAAAAGTATTAATTAATGGAGAAGAAGAAGAAACTCTCTTCGGTAATAATGATGCCACTGAGCCTATTCAAGCTGGGAATCCAGATGATTATGAAAGCGTAGATTAAACAGCAACTGTCTGACCATGAAAGTCAGACAGTTTTTTTGCGTCATTCTCTTCAGGTAGTCGTTTCTATCGAATCTGTCTGATAATATTTCACGAGGGTTATTTTCTTTCCGTTTTCGTCTAATAATAATTTATCGCTCCATTTTTTCATAATTGCAATACCACGCCCTGACTCTGTCAGCGCTTCAGCCGTCTCCTTCAGTATTACTCCAGGGCTTTCATCATACTTATTATTACCATCCTTTGAAAAAGTCGGCCCAAAATCTGCTACCGTAATAACGATCTTTTCTTCATCTACACGCAGATAAACCTCAGCCAGAATTCCTCCTGGGCCTGTGCCATGGCTGATTGCATTATTAATAGCTTCATTTACAGCTACTTCAAAAGTAAACTGATCCTCTTCAGTTAATATCTTCAGCCATTCTTTAATTTTTTCACGAGTTTTCTTATATTGTGATTTTCCTTCTACCGCTATTTGATCTGAATAATTTTTCATTCTATCCCCCCCTTTCTTTACAATTTTCACTTTCAAAGTCTCTTTATGTTTCGTGTATACCCCAAATAAATAATTCTAAATGCGAAATTAATTCACTAGCAGGAAGATTATGATAAGTATTACCCATAAATATCTTTATACCTATATTTTAGGGAATATTACCTGCTATTAATATTTGTAAAGCGCATTTAACAAAACTATGAAAATACTGATATAAAAGCATTATGTATATTAATATAGTCCTTTGGTTTTATTTACCTGCTGAATTCTCCATTTTTCCTTGTTACTCTTATCCCTGTGTAAAAAGTATCAAAATTTACAGGAGGGTTTTATTGATGAAAAAATGGATTGCTGCCGTAGGTGCAGTGCTGTTGATGGGCTCAGCCACAGCTGAAGCTTCCCAGACTCATGTAGCGGCAGAAAATGATTCACTTTGGTCAGTAGGTGTGGAGTACGGAGTTTCTGTCCTTGAACTTCAGGAAGTAAACAATATTACAGATGGAGCAATTAACCAGGGCGAAACTTTAACAGTGCCAGCGGGTATCAGTGCTGAGGAAGAAGAGCTGCTTGGACGGCTTGTAGAAGCAGAGGCACAAGGCGAGCCTTTCGAAGGAAAAGTGGCTGTAGCGACGGTGGTGCTTAATAGAGTAGACAGTGACGAGTTCCCTGACACAATTAGTGACGTCATTTATGAGGTATCTCCAACAGGCAATTATTCATTCAGTCCTGTACAGGATGGCGCAATCAACCAGTCTGCCACAGCTGAATCACAACAGGCTGTTAAGGAAGCACTTGCGTTTTCCGGCCAGGGAAATGGCTCTTTATTCTTTTATAATCCTGAAACCGCAAGCAATCACTGGATCGGAACACAGGAAACTACCACGACAATTGGTAAGCACGTATTTGCTAAATAGAGATTTAAAGCGTCCCAGAGCCTGCTCTGGGACGCTTTTTTAATTTAAAATTCAGCGTTTGATTCAGCTGCCTCACATATCATGTTAGGATAGAATAGGTAAAGAGGTGAAGGAAATGGATTATAATTCCATGTGTCCTAAGTACGAAGCTGCAGCTGAAATGCTTGGGAAAAAATGGACAGGTCTGATTATACGAGTTCTTCTCGGCGGACCAAAACGGTTTAAAGACATAAAAACGCAAATCCCGGAGATTAGTGATCGTGTATTGACTGAGAGAATGAAAGAGCTCGAGGATTACTGCGTAATCCAGCGCAACGTTTATCCAGAAAAGCCGGTACGGATAGAATATATACTTACAGAAAAGGGAAAAGAGCTCACTCCTGTGATTACCGCTATTCAAACTTGGAGTGAAAAGTGGATGGATTAATCTCTTTTCATCCTGTGCTATAATAGATGCAATATTTTAAAGAGAGGATGATGGTGATGGCTGGTGTCCATACATTTTCAAAAAAAGAAGAGCTTGCTAACGCCATTACTCATGCGATTGGAATAGTATTAAGCGTCGCTGCGCTTGCAGTATTGATTGTCTTTGCCAGCCTGAACGCAACTCCTCTTCATGTCGTCAGTGTCTCTATATATGGCGCTACGATGCTGATGCTCTACGTATCTTCCACACTCCTGCACGTTTTTAAACCAGGAAAAGTGAAGGATTTATTTGAAATTTTTGATCACGCATCGATTTATTTGTTCATTGCCGGTACGTACACGCCGTTTCTTTTTCACGTTCTTGAAGGCTCGTTAAGCTGGACACTTTTCGGGATTGTCTGGGGCATTGCCGCTGCAGGAATTGCTTTTAAAGTTTTCTTTGTGAAAAAATTTCTGTTCTTATCGACTGTCTTTTATGTTTTGATGGGCTGGATCATAGTAGCTGCATGGAATCCACTCGCTGCTGCTTTACCGACAGATGGTATTTACCTGCTCGTTGGCGGTGGTCTGTTGTATACGCTAGGGACAATTTTTTACATGTGGCGGGCATTCCCTTATCATCATGCTGTCTGGCACACTTTCGTTCTAGGAGGCTCCACCCTTCATTTTTTCGCCGTTTTTCTCTATGTTCTGCCTATTTCATAGCAGCTTTTTTCTGCTGTACGAGTATTATTTAAATGAACCCGCCCCTGTCAGTTCTTGCTGACGGAGCGGGTTTCTTTTATTATAATGGAGCATTATTCAGGCAGGGACGGGTGGTTCTCTGCCAAAGTGGAAACTTTCCGTTAGTGCGGGAAATCGCCACGCCTCGGTCGATATGTGGTCACAGAGCGGGATTAGCTGTCCGTTCCGTGGATAAGCCTTGCAACGTCGGGAAACCGTTCCGTTTCGGCTGCTAAAATATCGTTCACATAATAAATAACCCCCGGTACCATATCATCACAAATGGGGCCGGGGTATTCTTTAGCATACTAAAGATTGGTTAAAATGAATCCTTTATGATGACATCTTCAGCCGGAAATCTAAAGGAGGGGCGCGATTCTGCATTTCCTTTGCCGATCGAGATCAGCATGACGGGAAGATATCGGTCCGGAATGTTAAAAGATTTCTTTAATTTCTCGCGGTCGAATCCCCCCATTGGTACAGTATCATATCCCTTTTCCTTCGCGGCAAGCATAAGCTGCATAGCTGCAAGCGAGGCATTAATCAGCGCTTCATTATGAGCAAATTCTTCTCCTTCATAGGCTCCGTGAATATTTGCGACAATTTGATTTTTTATCTCTTCCGTCATGGCGCCATTTTCTAAGGATTTCTCAAACACTGTATCAGCATTCTGATTTGCTTCTTTGTCTCCTAAAATAGCTACAGTTACCGAGCTGTCTACTACCTGCTGCTGATTATATGCAATTGGTAGCAGCTCCTGCTTCTTTTCATCGGAATTTATCACGAGAAATTTCCAATGTTGCAGGTTCCAGGAGGAAGGAGCTGCTGTAGCAGCTTCAATCAGTTCGTTGAGATCTTCCTCCGGCATCGCATGCTGCTTATCATACTTGCGGATGGAATGTCTTTCTTTCATTAATTCTATTGCTGTCATCTAAAGTTCACTCTCCTGTTTACGGTTATTCCTTGAACATATTCTCACGAAGCAAACCTTGAAATCAAATAAAATGCCTGAGAAAAGCTCCCGTTCTGTTGAACGGGAGCTGGTTTACCTTATTTTGATACAAACATTTGTGTCCAATAATGACCGTAGCTTCCACCTTCAGCGTGTCCTACGCCAATATGAGTGAAATCACTTTTCATAATGTTTTCTTTATGGCCAGGAGAGTTCATCCAGCCATCTACCACTTCTTCAGGGGAGCTCTGGCCAGCTGCAATGTTTTCTCCGGCGCCTTGATATTCAATACCAAACTGCTGCATCATATCGAATGGGCTGCCGTAGTTCGGGCTGTTGTGATCGAAATAACCTGCGTCTCTCATATCTTCGGATTTAGTGCGGGCTACATCAGAAAGCTCACTGTATGATTCAAGTGGAGCGAGTCCTTCCTTTTCTCTTTCCTGGTTTGTCAATTCAATTACTTCTTGTTCAAATTGACTTTCAGAAGCTTCATCAGCTTCCTCCTGCTCTTCCGGCTGTGCTTCTGCCTGTTCTTCTTCAGCTGCTGGTTCTGCAGTTTCCTCTTCCGCAGCCGGCTCGGCAGTCTCTTCTTCTGCTGGTGCTTCCGGTTCAGCCTGGCCTTCAGCTGGCTCGGCAGCTTCTTCTTCTGCTGGTGCTTCTTCCCCTTCAGCCGCATCTGCATCTTCTTCAGGGATCTCTATATGTTCACCTGGCAAAAGAGCAAATAATTCTTTGAGCTCAGGGTTTTCATCAAGAAGTCCAGTCAAAGACGTTCCACATATTTCAGAGATCTCAGAGAGAGTATCTCCAGCCTGAACCTTGTACGTATCCTGCTCTGCGCTCTGCCCTAATACAGTAGTTGGGAAGGCGAGCAAAAATACTAATGTTAAAAATAATTTTTTCATGATAACACCTCCGACGCCTATTATGGCATAGATTTGCTTAAGCGTAAGGGGGTGTTGGGAATACTATCCACCTTTTGATATTTATTTCTTTCACACTAATGTACTGAATATTTCATTTAATTTCTAAGTAACCACAAGAGAATAGTTATATAGGAGTGTTAATTAGGCACTAATGCTCACTTAATAACTGTGTCAACCTACCTATAGTCACTTCTTTTATCATCAAACTGTAAAATAAACGACACTACATTGATAGATAAATAGATAATATCCCGCCAGCAGCGGGATATGGTGATCTTCTCTATATTTAACTACCCTTTACCATTATCGTTCTACATCTGCTCAGTAACCTTCAATTCTCTAATGCTTTGCAGTGACTTATACATTTCCACTTCGAGTTTAAACAGCTGCCTGCGGATCGCATTCCATTCTTCCGAAGAAACCTCAAGATGCTGGAGCTTTTCCAACAGATCATTTATTTCCCCTTCAGATATCTGCTGCCCTGTTTCTAGCCTTTGAAAACCATTGTTGATCTCATCCTCAAGCTGTTGTGAAGTATCATCCCAGGAATAATATAAATAGGTAATATCCATATATTCAAATAGTATTGCAGTAGCAAATTTCACTGTTTCCTTTTCCCCAATAATAGAAATATCGGTAGCATGCATAACAATTTCTAACTCTTTCCCATCCACTTTTCCCTGCAGAATCGTCATTTTCTTTGGCATATCTCTATTAAAAATATTCTCCTGAACCCAGATCAGCCACTGAAACGGAATACGAAGATAAATAGGGACGTTTTTTTTCTGTAAATGAATGTGACGATTCTCAAGAGTTGAAGTCAGCTTCTCCAGTGCCTGGTCATATTCACCTTTTTTCACCATAATGGCGATATGTTCAAACGATTTTAGTTGGAGAATCTGCGGAATCTTTAAGGAGGGTACGATTACTACGAGCATAATTACCAATGGACCGACTATCGCAGTGTATACATAACCCATTATCAACTGACGGTACCATGCATTTTCTTGATTTTCGATATAAAGTGTAATCCCTCCGCATATTAGTGGAATGATAAGTATTAGTGCAAATGCCACAGCCAAGATGATCGCTTCATTTTCAGGTACGAATGGGATAATTTCTGCTGCGAATTCGGGTATTGCCACCGCAAAAAGCATAAAAACCCAGTATACAGACAAAAATCCGACTAACGTTATTTTAGAATCGTCCTTTGACGGTATTCTCCCAAAAAAAGAAGCAGTAGCCATTGTAAACAATTTACTTAGTGTTTTAGATGATACGATCAGAAGCAATCGAAAAATCGGCATTGTTCTCCCCCCTCTTTTTTTCTTGTTACCCTTCCTGCCAGCTTTCAACCATATATTAGAGCTATTAAGCGTTTTATTTGTGATATACAGGGGAATTATTGAGAGGATATGGGTTTTTCATACTATTATTGTGTATGCTGCTCATTTCAGATATGATGAAATGGTTGAAAATGTTTGTATAGAAAGGAAATAATGATGAGTCAGTTTAGGAAAGAAATAGGTTCCCGTAAAACCTTTGCAATAATTTCTCACCCCGATGCCGGAAAAACAACCTTAACAGAAAAATTATTATATTTTGGAGGAGCGATACGTGAAGCCGGTACAGTAAAGGGTAAAAAGAACACGAAACACGCCACCAGTGACTGGATGGAAATTGAAAAACAGCGCGGTATTTCTGTTACAAGTTCAGTGATGGAATTTCATTATAAAGACCATCAAATTAATATATTGGATACTCCCGGTCACGAAGACTTCAGCGAAGATACGTACCGGACCTTAACAGCAGCTGATTCTGCTACAATGCTTATCGATGCTGCAAAAGGCGTCGAAGCTCAGACAAAAAAACTGTTTAAAGTGTGCAGCATGCGCGGCATCCCAATTTTTACCTTTATTAATAAACTCGATAGACAGGGCCGTGATCCATTCGAGTTAATGGAAGAAATGGAAAACCTTCTCGGGATCCGATCATACCCTATGAACTGGCCGATTGGAATGGGGCAGGATTTCTACGGAATCTATGACCGGCATACAAAACAGATTGAGCTGTACAATGGTGACAATCCTTCACACGTAGAGGTAAAACGAGTGAGCGGCACCGACGATCCGATCCTCGACGAATTAATTGATCCTGCTTTACTCGAACAATTTCGGGAAGAGATGGAACTGCTCGATGTAGCTGGGGATCAATATGATGAGGAAAAAATTAAATCCGGGCAGCTTACTCCTGTGTTCTTCGGAAGTGCTATTTCGAATTTCGGCGTTCAAAATTTCCTTGAACATTTTCTTAATTTGGCCCCGGCTCCTGTAGGACGCAAGAGTGATAAAGGTTTTATTGAACCGGAGGATAAACGGTTTTCGGGTTTTGTATTTAAAATTCAGGCTAATATGAATCCGAAGCACCGAGATAGAATTGCCTTTTTACGAATCACTTCAGGCAAGTATACACGCGGAATGAGTGTAAACCATGCAAGAATGGAAAAAACCATCAAGCTCGCCCAGCCTACTCAATTTTTAGCACAGGACAGAAGCATTGTGGAAGAAGCGTATGCCGGGGACATTATTGGTTTGTTTGATCCTGGCACCTTCCGGATTGGTGATACGCTCGCTGAAAACGACAATTTTCAATTTGCGGAAATGCCGCACTTTTCTCCAGAACATTTTGCGGCTATTTCGGTAAAGGATGCTATGAAGCATAAATCATTTGAAAAAGGTATGAACCAGCTGACGGAGGAAGGCGCGATTCAATTATTCCACACCTATAACCGGTATCCCGAGCAGCAGATTGTAGGTGTCGTCGGCGTCCTTCAGTTTGAGGTTCTTGAACATCGGCTCCTTCACGAATACAAAGCAGAAATCCGGCTCGAACGACTGCCATTTTCGATCGCCCGCTGGGTCGACGGAAAAAGTGAGGAGCTGGAGCTCTTTAAAAAACGGCAAAAGAACCTGGCCTTAGATCGAGATAACCGCATTGTAGCTTTGTTTGATAACGAATTTCAAATGAACATGACAAAAGATAAGTATCCTGACCTCTCTTTTTACGAAAACTCCTATATGAAGTGAAGAAGGTCTTCTTAAAGAAAAACTCGGCTGGAGCTTACACCAGGTCCAAATGTCGAAAGCCGGCCCATTTTTAGCCGGCTCTTCCGGACACTGGTTCCTCTATTTGCTTCAATCAGCACTTTTTTTTAAACTTGCCGAGATCTTTATCAGCCGAAAAGAATACAAAATTCACTGGTATTTAGGTAAACAGCGTCCCCCATGTCCGCCAACCTTAAAAAATGAGCACATTTTAATTAAATAACGGAACGCATGTCCTTAGCCTGCCCACGGGACGAGGTTATTGCAGAGACCCGGATAAAAAGCAGCACACTCTTAATGGAGCGTGCTGCTTTTTATCCTTCCTCAGGTCCTGTTGTCAGATCACTGATACGCGTGCTGCCAAACAAAAGCAGAGCAATCAGAATAGCCCACACAAAACCGGCACCAATATTGTTGTCATAAAAGAAGCCATTATTATTCTCTTTCATCACGTGCACCTCTTCTTCACATACGGTTACGGATTGCTTCTAAAATATCATCTACTGTCATATCGCCGTTTTCTTTTAAAAACTTTGACATTTTATCTGCTTTCGAAGACCTGCTTAGAAACTCTCCGACGAGTCTAACATTGACAGCGGGGTCGCTTCTGTATACCTCTACAGAGTCTACCTTCAGCTTGCCGGTCAACAGCAGTACGGCTGCGATAATATCTAAGTTTCCGCCTTTAAATAAGTCATCAATAGTATAGGGGGGCAGTTTTTGCTGATTATTTCTATTGTTGTACATTCTTCCTGCACCCCCTTCTTTACCATATGTGACCTAAAGAAAGAAAGTGCTATTCTTCTACATACTCAGGGAAATTGCCTTATAAATCTTTTATCAATCTTATTTTTCAGACGCCATGCCCATTTATTAAGAGAATACTTATTCCCTCGTAAAAGCAGGCCTTGTTTTCCACCGACATTTAAAATTGCCATATAACGTTTCTGCGGTTTAAAGGATTTTAATTTGGATTTGCCTTTTAACGTGCGTATTAAATTCTCCTCAAGAACCTCCGCTTCTTTAACTGCATAAACACCATTCTTCGGCAGTTCTTCCAATCCGTTAATAGTCACGCAGTCACCACTGCCGTAGATCGAAGGATTTCCCAATGAGTGAAGAGTGTCTGTTACTTCCATATATCCATTCCTGTCCGTTGGAAGGTTACCGAATTGAAACAGCGGCGGAGCTGATGAACCGGTCACCCATAGAAGCTCTCCGTATGGAAGCTTCAGTTCTTCAGCATATACAATACTTTCGTCAACACGTTGTACCGATTTATGTTCATAAAGGAGAATTCCTCTTTCATCAAGGAGAGCCCTGATTTTTTCTTGTACTTCCGGCTTATCTTCTGCGAGCACTGATCCGGCACAGACAAGTGCAACCGGTGTTTTCTTGTGGTGCTTCTGCCTCCATTCCTGCAGGGCAAATGCAATTTCTACTCCACTGTGGCCGCCTCCGACAATCACAGGATATTCCGTTTCTCTCAATTTTTCTGCCGTGCTGGTGAAATGAAGATTAGGCTTTATAAACAGAGCATGCTCTTTTACCCCTGGAATAAAATCATTGGCAGGCGCGGAGCCAATATTTACTGCCGCAACATCAGCTTTATACGATTTTCCTGATTGGGTAAGGATAAGATTACGCTGATGATCAATCGAAGTTACTTTTTCCTGGATAAACCTGCCCCCATTTTTCTTACAGAATTCCTTCACATCAATTCTAATATCCTGCAGGGTATAACGTCCTTCAATATATCCGGAGAACATACCTGAATAATAATGATAGCGGGATGGAGCAAACAGTGTCCAAGATACATTTTTAGGCAGTCGTTTTTTCCAATTTTTCAATACTGTCAGGTTCGTATGACCTGCTCCAACAAAAATCACTTCCTGGCTCATTGTACATACCTCCAATTTAATAGCATTACCGGAACCATTTCACATAATGGCGCAGCAAAGCTGCCAGTGGACTTTTAAAAAGCGTCTCCCTCCAATACTGATCCGATGCATGTTTGATCATTTCTCCATGGGAAGGATAAGGATAAACCACGTTCGAAAAAGATCGGAGTGGCTTTTTCCACGCTTTCGCTGTAACCACTTCATGCATCCAATCCACTGCATTCTTTCCAGCTGCATGGGCTCCAATAATACGGCCGTTTTTTAATGTAATAAATTTCGCCAACGCTTCCTGGTCTCTTTCCGCTGTAAAACGGTCGTTGTCATCCGCATTTACCTTATATACCCGGAAGTCTTTCCCATACTTTTCCCTTGCTTCCTGCTCCGTTAAACCAAGATGAAACAATTCAGGATCCGTATAGAATGCCCAGGGGAGACTGGCATAGGAAATTTTTCTTTTAAGACCGAAAACTGCGTTTGATATAACAAGCTGCCCCTCCTGCCCTGCTGCGTGGGTAAAGGGATAAGAGCCGGTCACATCTCCTGCTGCGAAAATATGCGGCTGTGAGGTCTGAAGCGTTGCTTTCACCTTCAGGCTTCCATCTTCGTTCATCTCAACTCCTGCGAGTTCAAGCTGCAGCTCCTTTGTATTAGGTGATCGTCCCGCAGCAATAAGGACAGCATCTGATTCTAAGGATAGAGTGTGTTTGCCTGTTGTTTTAATGAATTTTTTTTCTGTTGTCAGATTGGTTTCTACACCTATTACCCTGGTCTCGTGAAAAATAGTCATTTCCTTTTCTAGCCGGCGCTGGACGATGCCGGCAATGTCTTTATCTTCTCCTGGAAAAAGACAAGCCGTGGAATTTATCAACGTTATTTCTGCTCCCAGGCGGCTCAGCGCCTGAGCAAGCTCGACTCCCACCGGTCCAGCACCGGCACAGACAATTCTTTTCGGCAGCTTCTCCAAATCAAACACGGACTCATTGGTAAAATACTTTATCTGATTTAATCCTTCAATCGGCGGAATGGAAGGCCTCGAGCCAGTCGCGATCACGAACCGTTTTCCTTTCAGTCTCGTACCGTCAGAAAGCTCGATAATCTGTTTATCAACGAACACCGCTTTTTTTAAATAAACATCAATTCCCAGTTTTTTAAATCGCTGCACATCATCGTGTTTCTGTACCTCTGCAATTGCTTGCTTCACTCTTTGGGCTGCTTTATGAAATTGAACTTCTCCTGCGATCTTTAACCCAAACGCCTCTGCGGTAGTTCTGGTATTATGCAGCTCTTTACCAATTGTAATTAGTGCTTTCGATGGGACACATCCATAATGGAGACAGTCTCCGCCGAGAGTTGGTTTTTTTTCAATTAATGCAGTGGAGGCGCCAAATTGAGCTGCACCTGAAGCAGCGGTCAAGCCACCTGATCCGCCTCCTATAACGATAATATCGTATTCTTTCATTCGACTATGTCCCCTTCAGAATTTTCTTGGCTTCGAACATGCGCTGTATGCCTGTAAATGTTTCTACAGCAAAAAAAAGCAGGGTGAAAAACAACAGCATAGCAGGAAACATTATCATGAACGAAAAGAGGATAAATCCTTCTGTCCTTTCTGCCAGCCCAGCTTGATAGTAAAAGGATTTCATATCGCTTTTATCTGATACATTTCCAACTGTTAAAAAGACGGTTATTGAAAATATAATCGACACACTCAACAGCAGCAGAGCCCACATAGTATCCGGGAAACGAAATGCAAGCCCTAAAATAACACTTATCTCTACGATTCGGTCAAAGGTAACATCCATAACTGTACCAAAAGCAGAAGTTTTCGTTTTTCTAGCCATTGACCCATCCACTGCATCTAGAAAGCCTGACAGCCAGAGTAATACGACAGCTGCAGCTGGCAGATCATAAAATATGAGCGGTCCGCATGCTGCACCGATAATAAATGAAATGCCCGTTACCTGATTGGCTGTGAGTCCAATTCGCAGTAAGCCATCTGCCGTTTTTCCTATCAGTGGCTGAACGTATTTTCTCGCATGGGTATCAAGCATTAATCATCTTCCTTTTCCACTTTTGTCTGTTCTATAACCTCTTTCCCGGCTTTCAGCTTACGGAGGAGGTATGCAAGAATCGCAATTGCTGCAAATACTGCAGCGGCAGTCATAAGCTGAGTTGCGTCGCCATCTATGAGGCCTGCCCCAAGCAGGCTGTAGGCTGCAGAGCCTGGAATAATGCCAATGAGGGTAGCTGCCATAAATGCACGAAATCGCACTTTTGAAATTCCACATACGTAGCTGACAAGATCAAAATTCAAAACAGGTATCAGTCGCAGCAATAGCGTATATAGAAACCCGTTTCCTTCCAGTTGTTCCTGTAAACCTCTGGCTTTTCCCTTCCAAACAGCAGATGAAAGGTTCTTACCAAGTTTTCTAGCTGTAAGAAAGGACAAGCACGCTCCTGCAGCAGCTCCCGCAATAATATAAACAACCCCTGGAAAGGCACCGAAGGCAAGCCCCCCTCCCAGCGACATGATTGAGGCAGGAAATAAAGTGAATGGACGGATGGTATATAAAATAATAAAGAAAATAGGGGCAAACCAGCCAGCTGATTCTACCCCCTGTTGGATATCATTTGCATTATAATTCAATACTACTGTGTTGAGCCAAAGCAAAGCGCATAGAATTACAAGAAGAAGAGCCGGGCCCTTCCACCTTACCTTCTTCATAAGCTCCGCTCCTCTCTTGTATTGCTTGTATCAAATACTATCATTTGTTTAGTATCAGCGGAAAGCAGGACCTCATCCCCTGTCCTCAAATTTCCTTCTCCAGGAAGGATTAGCATTTGATCAACAGAAGGAAGGTAGTAATGGAAGAAAGTAAGACCATGAGCTGAGGTCTGCCTGCGTATCACTGCTTTGTATTCATGTTCCTTTAAGGACATGTCCTCAGTACTCCGAAGCATTTGTAATCGAAATGCTGAAGCCGGCATATAGGAATGGTTTTTTAGAAAAATACCATCCCCTAAAAATGAAGCAGTTAAATGATGTACTGGTTTTTGATACAGTTCGGACAGTAACCCTTTTTGAATAATCTTCTTTTCTCCAAGAATAGCGAGGCTGTCCCCCATCACCATCGCTTCATTTTTATCATGAGTGACAAAAATGGCTGTGGTCCCTTCATTTTTTAATAGCTCGCGTACCCATTCCTGCATCGAACGGCGGAGCTCTTCGTCCAGACTCACAAAAGGCTCGTCAAGCAGCAGCAGCTGTGGTCTAAGTATTAACGCTCTTGCCAGAGCCACCCTCTG
Source organism: Alteribacillus sp. HJP-4 (assembly GCF_042139015.1). Taxonomy (NCBI): domain Bacteria; kingdom Bacillati; phylum Bacillota; class Bacilli; order Caryophanales; family Bacillaceae; genus Alteribacillus; species Alteribacillus sp. HJP-4. The sequence goes on from NZ_JBHIKY010000030.1 coordinate 36,169, forward strand.
CTGCTGACCTCCGGAGCACTGTCCTGGGTATTTATCGGCATAAGACAGGAGATCCACTTTTTCAAGAATTGCCTTTCCCTCAAGTTCACGCTGTTTTTTAGGAATTCGTCGGACACGCAGCCCATAGGTTACATTCTGAAGCACTGTTAAATGAGGAAACAAAAGAGGGCGTTGGAAAATCATAACCACCGGCCGTTTTTCAGCCTTAACCACCTGCATCGATTTCCCATCAATCCTGAGACTGCCTGCAGAAATCGGGGTAAAGCCTGCAATACTGCGAAGGAGCGTGCTTTTCCCTGTTCCTGAACGTCCTGCTAAACTGAGAATTTCCCCTCTTTCTGCAGAGAAAGTTATATTTTCTAGAATGACGTTATCTCCAAACGATATTGTCATATCTTTCACTTCTAAAAAGCTCATCTCATCTACCTTTCCATCCTCGTTACGCACGATTCATTTTGGGCTTACTGCCCCGCAGCAGAATCTCCAATGTCAGCATGAGCAAAGCAGGAAGCAGCGCAAATAAAAGAGAAAAAGCACTGACTGCCGAGGCATTGGCACTACTTGTATATGGAAAATAAATAAGCGCCAGTGCAGGAACAGCCCCTCCACCAATAATGACGGTCAAGACATACTGACTGACAGAAATGACCACTGTCAGAAAGATAGCGGCTCGTAAACTGGGCAGAAGCCTCGGCCACTGGAGGTACCAGAAATTCTGAAGCGCTCCTCCCCCCAAAGTTCGTCCCTGTTCTTCTGTTCTTACTCCAATCCGTTCAAACCCAGACCGGAGAACGCGGATAGTATACGGGAGCGTCGGGATTAAGTGCACCAGTGTCACCCCATACCACGTATCAGCAAGCCCCATTCGGATCATCGACAAATGCAGCCCCATCGATATCGCAGTGACAGGGATGAGAATAGGGAGAAAAAATAACGTATCAATTATCGTTTTCCCTTTAAATTCGCAGGAAGCTAATGCTTTGGCAGCAGGAAGGGCGATCAGTAAATTTAATACAACCACAATGAGTGTTAATAAGAAAGTAAGCAGAAAGGAGTGTTGAAGAGCGGGATCGCTCAATGCTGTCTTCCACCCGCTCACACCAAATTTTTGAGGGTAAATGCTTCCCCAATTCCATTCAATAGAGAAGCTTTGCAGGATGAGAAGAAATAATGGACCGGCAAATAACAGGAGTAATAAAGAGTATATAAAAGGAAAACGATAGTTAAACATTAAGACTCCCCTCCCAGCCATAATCTTCTTCTCCACTTTCTTATTTTTAGAAGACATAGAGCGGCAAGGGCAAGAATTCCAGTTGTATACAATACCATTACCGCCATTGCCTGCGGGCGTTCTTCCCAATTGCCGCTGAAAAACCATTCATACGCCGTTACAGCCCCCATCTGTGGGGAGGACGCCCCTATTAAATAAGGCACTTCAAAGGCCCCAAGCACGAAAGCAAATATTATAATAGACGTCTCCACTACTGTAGGCTTGAGCTGCGGCCATTCTACATCCTTGAATTGATGCAGGCGGCTTCCACCAAGTGCAGCCGAAACATCCTTTAACTTGTCATCCATTTCAAAATAAACAGGCAGCAGCATTAAGATAACAAAAGGTATCTCTTTCCAAATGTAGCTGATTAGAATACCAATCCCGTGCCGGTCATTCGTCAATATCGGGAAACCGGACGGATCCTTAACCCATCCGAAGAAAGCAGCCACACTTGAAATCATACCGCTTTGTGAAAATATAAGCAGTACAAGATAAGCAGCCACAAAATGCGGAAATATCATGGGAATCCACGCCATTACCCTGCTGTTATTATTCAGAAGCTGCCCGTACAAAAGTTTTGTAAATAATAATCCGAGCGGCACAGAAATCAATACTGAAACCCCGGCGATGTATGCACTAAAGCCTGACGATCGCCAAAACTGCTTATTTTTGAATATGTCTTTATATGCCTCCACTGTCCAGCCAATTCCGTCGGGCGGCTTGAGGCTCTGTAGCACAGCCTGTATGAGCGCGTACGCCACAAGCCCAAAAAGTATCAGCAGAGCAGGGGCGAGCATAATAAAAAGGTTCTTATTGTAATACTTCATCCTCCCATTTCTCCTCTATCCAACGTACATATGCAGCATCCATTTCCGGAAGGTACACTTCATTTAATCGTTCCTGATCAAGTACAGTTCTGCCCCGGTTTATGTTAAGTATCGCTTCTTGTTCCTCTTTGTCGAGCTTGTCAAAATCAAGGACGGAGCTCTCTCCCCACATCTCCGGCTTTAGTTTTTGTGCCTGTGCCTCCGGTGATAATAAAAAGTTGATTACGGCGAGTGCCCCAGGTGCATTTGTTGTATTGTAAGGAATGGATAGAAAATGAGTATTACCGATCGAGCCATCATCAAGTACAAAGGTGCCGGTCGACTCCGGAAAAGTGCCGTCACGGATCAAGCTTTCTGCTCTTGCTTCATTATAGCCCATACTCATCCAGACCTCTCCTCTGCTGAACAGCCGGTCCAATTCAGCAAGCGATGCTGGATATGTTTCCCCTTCTCTCCATAAGCTGCTTTCCCATTCCTCTAAATTGTCCCACATCGCCTCCGTCCTACCTTCTGCCCATTGCTCATCAAAACCCCGTTCTAATATATCCTCTACGGAGGCATGCTCGTAGATCAAATGGCGAAGAAAAGCGTTTCCAGTAAAGTCATTTGGTTCAGGATACGTAAACTTCCCTGGATTTTCTTTTGTCCACTCTATTAATTGAGCAAGCGTTTCCGGAGGCTCCTCTATTTTCGCCTTATCATATATATAAGTGAATTGCACTTTTCCCCACGGGGCTTCCAATCCTTCTGTCTCTGTCCCGAAATCATAAGTGTTTTCAGGAGCACTTCTGTCAATATATTTATTATAATTGGGAAGTTTTTCTGCAAAGGAACCGTACAGAAGCTCATTTTCTTTTGCATTTCTAAAGTTTTCTGCATTCACCCAGAGAATATCCATCGTTCCATCCTGTTTTCCCGCCTGCTTTTCTGTTAAAAGACGCTGCAGACTGTCTTCTGTATCAATTGGGACCCGCTCAATGGTTAAATCCAGTTTTTTTTCTGCTTCCGGAATGGCCCACTCGTCAAAGTATGTATTGATTCCTTCATCACCGCCCCACATAAAGAGCCTTACTTCCGTTCCGGCGGCCGCGCCTTCAATTTCACTCCAATCCTGCGATAGCCAATCTCTGTCCTCTTTCTCCACCGCATTATCAGAGCAGGCAGTAAGAAAAAAGACTACCCCCGCGCATATTAATAGATAGACTAACCTAAATTAACGAGACACTATAAAACACCTTCGGAATGGTACACTTAAACAAAGTACTAATTCGGAGGTGTTTTTGCATGGGCAAAAACGTATATTCAAATGAAGTGAAGTGGGCAGTC
>NZ_JBHIKY010000031.1:0-35150 GCF_042139015.1 Alteribacillus sp. HJP-4
CTTGAAACAAAGTTTCTCGATGTTTAATGCGGTGGCTGTTGCCATTTAAATGAATAACCTCCGAACGATGGAGGAGACGGTCTAGAATGGCCGTTGTTATCCCTTGATCGCCCAGTAGCTCTCCCCACTCCTCAGGCCCTTTATTGGAAGTGAGCACAATGGAACTTCGCTCATATAGGTAATTAATTAAATGAAAAAACAGGTTCGCTTCGTGTTGGTCCATCGCCATGTACATAAGGTCGTCTATGATGACCAAATCTGATTCACGGATCCGTTTTAGGCGAAGTTGAGATTTACGAACGTATTCTTCGGTCTTCAATACGGAAGCCAATTCGCCCATAGAAATAAAAGAAACGCGTTGTCTCTGCTGGATCGCTTCCATGCCGAGGCCGATGCTAACATGCGTTTTGCCGACACCGGGAGGACCCAACACGATTAAATTAAATGTTTGCTCGAGCCAAGACAGCTCTTGGAGCTGCTTAAGTTGCCTTTCACTCAGCGATGGCTGCTCCCCCAAGTCGTACTCATCGAGTGTCTTTTCGTAAGGGAAACGAGCCCACTTCAACAGCTTCTCTATCAGCTTTTCTTCTCGGCGCTTTTCTTCATAACTAAATAGCTCATGCAATAATTCTTGATATGTCCAGGAGTGGCTTTCTGCTTTTCGGAGAAAAACAGGCAATTCTTTTGCTGTTTCTACCATTCGAAACTGATGAAGCTGACGTTGCAACGAATCAACAGAAAGGGTCATTTGGCACCTCCGAGAATGTCGATATAGGTGTCCAAATCTCTCATGACAGCTTTCTCTTTAACTAGCTCCTCGGAAAGACCTCCTGCTATCGATATTTTTTCTGCGTCTGCAGCGCCTGCTTCAGAAAGGTTGGCTACATGTTTTGCTACGTCATGGAAGTCATTTGCACTCCAGAGCTTTTCTCTCATGCAGATTTCCAATGCTTCCTCCTTATATGCTTCATAGGCATGAATGGCTCTTTGAAAGACTTGAAGTTGATCTCTCACATACCGGGGATAGCGCTGTCGCATCTCTTCCAAATAGAAAGTAATCTTCTCCTGATCCTCAAATTGGCTCTTTACAGCTGCGAAATAATCAACTAAACCTTTGGCACGATCACGAGAATGATTGGTGTTTTTGACTAGTTTTCCTTTCTCCGTCTCCAGGGAATGAATCGCAATTGGTTCCCCTCCCGAAGGAAGAGAAATGATGACACGATCTTCCTTTAGACGAACGGTAACCAGATTCTCCCCGAAGGGAGTATACGTTCCTAAAGGAACAGTATAGCGGTTAGATTTAAATTTAATGACATTGTCCTTGTGAACGGTTCTTGTTATACTTACATTATCTTGGCTCTCGAAAGAGAGTGGAGAAGAGGCTGTTCGTAAGTGTGGCTTTTCCAGGGCAAACACTTCGAAAGGCCTCTTTTTTATGCTGTCATGGACTTGGTAATTCCCCTTTCTCTTCAGCCAAGCCAGACATTGTTCGTTCCACTTATCTATTTGGTGGAATGTACGGTTCTTTCCAAAATTCCTCTTCAGAAACTTCACTACATTTTCGACCTTTCCTTTGGATTGGGGGTCTGACTTTCTGCACAAATAGACTTGAAAACCCCGGTTCACCCTGTAGTTTTGAAACTCTTCGGTGAAAATGATATCTCCTGCATTCTCACTCACTGTCATCAACTTATCCTGATCATAAACAATCTCCTCTGTGATCCCTCCGAAATATTGAAATGCATTTTCATGTGTTCGCAGCACATCCCTCGTAGTGAAGGGGCGGTCTTGCCACTCGGCGTATTTGTATCGCGAATGCGCTAGGACAAAAGCAACCGCATAGAGTTTTAGTGTTCTTCCCGCGGACGTTTTTACTTTCTGTTCCCCAAAATCCACCTGCATCTGCTTTCCTTGGGGCAGCTCTTCAAGAGCTTCAAATGACCGAAAGGTCAATGTTTTTGGAATATGATACGTTTCTCTTAACTCTTTTACATACGTTCGAACTGTACTATCACCTACTTCGTTAAACTGATGCTTCTCTTCCAGCCAGTCTGAGATCTGAGAAGCAGACAGGTCTGGATGTTCCTTAAGCCAATCGAGTATGTATCCCTGAAAGGGATCGAGCTTCCTAGCCCTTGTTCTAAGCTCCTGCACCCACTCATTTGCCTCAGGAAAATCTTTATTTATAAGCATAAACCGTATTTCTTGAAACCCCACACTTTCTCGCAATAGCTACAATTCCAAACCCTTCTTTTTTTAACTGATGTATCAACACATGCTTCTCCAACTTGTTCACCCTTCATGCCCTCCCGATCACAAACTAGCATACTCATGTAAGTTTACATGATCGGGGTGGGAGAGTTATTAAAAAGTGTTCAATTCTATCGAGCAGAATGTGTTAACTCTAGATTAGCAGTTACACGTAGTTCTTCCTAACGGAGGCCTATTCATTGATACATATAAAAATAATATACAATCACCGGTAGATAAAGAGTAAAATTAAACTGTGTTTGAGCTCAATTCAAAATTAAAATTTATTTAAGGGCGTGAGAACGAAGAAAGACGACCATTGCGGAGATTGTCGTCTTTCAGTCATCACCAGAGTTATGTAGCAAGCGGAGGAGAGACTCCGCAAATCAATTGTACTCAATATACAAAAGACCTCAGCAGGGGTCTTTTATAGTTCTACAAATCAGCCATATTAAATACATTAATAAATGGTGTGTAGTGCAAAATAGAAGTACAAAGATGTGCAACCAAAACGTACATAACTCTGCACTTCTTTTTTAGATAAAAAAAGCCTTGCCAGCCATCCAATATAACTCTACTGTAATTGGTGTCGAATCAAACACAGTGGAGGTCGAAAGGATTGCTAGCAATGACTAAGATTAATCATATCAAAACTTTACGAAATCATGAAGACGTATCTATAAATGAAATTGCTCAAAGAGCTCAAGTGAATTGGCGTACCGCCAAGAAATATGCGGATGAAGATCAGGTCCCACAAGAAAAACAGGTGATTAGAAAAGGAATGATGTATGAGGAACATTGGGGAGAAATTGTTACCGACTGGCTTATTGAAGATCAAAAACTAAAGCCGAAACTGAGAAGGAAAAACAAGACCATTTTTCAGCAACTTCAAACTCATGGGTTTACCGGGTCTTACAGGACCGTCTGCTATTTCATAGCTGAATGGAAAGAAGGAAAAGGTAGTCCGGATGACGTTAAAGATAAGAATAGTGAAAGACTAAATCATCCTCCAGCTGAAGCTCAGGTGGATTTTGGAATAACAGAAGCTGTTAAAGACGGAAAATTCATTGATGTCCACTGTTTAGTAATGAGCTTGCCATATAGTAATGCAGCTTTTACTATTCCTCTTCCAGGGGAAAACCAGGAATGCTTTTTATACGGGTTAAAGAAGAGCTTCGAACTACTGGGCGGAGTGCCACGAAAGCTTAGAATTGATAACTTGAAAGCCGCCGTAATAAAAGCAAGAAATAAGGATGGCGAAACCATTCTTACAGATGAATTTCTTCAATTCGCTAATTTCTACCGTTTTGAAATTCAAGCATGTAATACGCGTAAGGGGAATGAGAAGGGACACGTTGAAAATAAAGTAGGATATGTAAGATATAACTTTGTGACCCCTTCTCCAGTCATAGAAAGCTATGAAGATCTAACCAATATTTTAAGTGAAAAACTAGAACAGGATCGTCAGCGCATTCACTACTCAAAGGAAGTTCGTATTCAAGACTTACTTGATGAAGAAATGAATCATGCCTTAGCTCTTCCAGAGGAAGATTATCCGATATTTAAAGAAACGAAAGTGACGGCTAACAAGTATGGAGAAATCACTATAGACAGCAAGAAAGAGCATATTCCAAAAGGATATAATTTCAGTTATCTTCATTTAATCCTCTATTGGGACCGTTATAAAGTGGTATCTCCTTACGGAGAAATTCTCCATTCGGACTTTCGGCCATATATGAACAAACACCGAAATATCCCTTGGCTTTCCATTATGAGGGCCTGGGCTTCCAAACCAAGATCGGTTCCTTACTCAAGATATAACCCATATTTGCCAGGACGAATAGCAACTTATCTAAGTATAGAATCCCTTACGTTACGAAAAGAGCGATTGCATTGGTTCATCAGCTTACTAATCAATCATGATATGGAAGAGGTTAATGAAAAGTTTTATGATCTTCTCCAACAACATTCAGAGAGAACCTTTGACTCTACTTCCCATCCTTATGACGTTGATTGGTCTAAATACGACCTACTACAACCAAGCGCGAAAGAGGATGGTGAGCAGCGAGTATGAATATCAAGGATATGTGTAAAAGCTTACGGTTGGCCTATGTAGCTGACATTTATGAGAAAATCCCGTTTGAAAATGAAACGCAATACTTAGAAGCACTCTTCCAAAAGGAATTTGAATTGAGAGAAGAAGCAAAAGCTGAACGCCTGATAAAAAAAGCGAAATTCGCCAACCACAAAACCCTTGCGGATTTTCAATGGGGAGATCAAGTAAGATTTCCTCCTCAGATCGACCGTACTGAATTGAAAGAACTGCACTTTATTTCTAAGAAAGAGAATGTAGTTCTTACAGGTTCACCAGGTACAGGAAAAACTCACTTAGCGACAGGGTTAGGCCGTGAGGCGTGTAAGAAAGGATATGAGGTCCGTTTCTACAGAGTTTCTGATCTAGTTGATATATTAGAAAGAATGTGGAGAGAAGGAAAGCTCCAACAGTTTAGGAATCGTTTTAAAAAAGTAGATCTAATTATTTTAGATGAGATGGGATACATTCCATCCAGTAAAGAAGGAGCCGAGCTTCTATTTCAACTCATCACCGATTGGTACGAGCAGAAGAGCATCATTATCACTTCAAATTTGGAATTTAGTCAGTGGAATCGAATATTTGTGGACTCGAGGCTTACTGCAGCTTTAGTTGATCGTGTCATACACCACGCTCATGTACTTACATTTTCAGGAGATAGCTACCGGGTTAGCCATGCATTATCAAGACAAAACAACTAAAAATATCGGCTGGCAAGCTTATGTATTTTTCATTGCATTATTATGTACTTTTCTCTTGCAAAACACAAATGGATAAGAAGTTAAAATTTCAAGGAGGGATTTATGGCAAATTTATTTGTGGTGAGGTCACTAGATGAAATTAAATTTTGGTCTAGGATAATGAAGGAGCATGCGTTATTTTTAACTTTAGGTTTTACCTATGAGCAAAAGCAATTGATTGAAGAAGCTCAGCAATTTATCGTTGTATTTGAGAGAATTGAAGAACAATTAAGTAAGTATACGGTTAACTCTGATCCAAAGCAGATTGAATCATTCAATAACGAAGTTTATCAAGCAGCTGCCTCTATTTGGGCGTACAAAAGAAAGGTATTAGGGTTAACTCTGAGTTGTCAAATCCGATCAAATAATTTTCCGTTGTTGATTGACCACATAAGCAGAGAAGCAGCTTATTTTGCAAATCGCTTAGAAGAACTGAATGAAGGAACATTAACACCCGTACCCGTGGCAATTATTGAGGAAAATGTATTCTTTCTAAAAATAATGGCAGACCATGCAAAATTTATTGGACATTTGTTAGATCCATCAGAGCGAAAATTAGTAGGTCAAGCGAGAGAGTTTAGTCATGACTTTGATCAATTGGTGTTCCAGGCTATAGATTTAGACTCTATGCGCCCTCAATCTGAAACTCCCCCTTTATTAGATCAATTCTTAGACCAAAATAAAATTTCAGTCGTGTCGTTGAGGGATTTTAAGAAAACAGCAAGAGAGTTAATTGAAGCATGCCGAATTAAAAGCAATATTCATCCTCTTTTAGCTGATCATACATTTAGGGAAGCAGAAAGGTTTATTGAAATTATAGATAGATTTGAATCATATTTAGAAAATCATACTAGATGGAACTAACACCTCGAGAAATGTATTAGCTCTCACCACTAATTAAACGGAAAAATTAATGAATAATAGAAAAACAGAAGGGGGAATTAATTCCTCCCTTCTGAGGAAGGTAGACCTGCGATTTTAGAGAAGGCTATGTCGGCTTGATAAGCCCATTCCGTAAAAAGCGAGTCTAAATGATCTTTATAGAAGAAAAGATAATTTCGTAAAATCTAATAAGGTTACCCTAGCAAGCCCCCGTTATCAGGTGTTGGGAATGTGAAGGTTGGTGGAGTCGTAGATATATCGCAACGATTCTGATTAATATCACAGAAATTCCCAGATCCATCTTGCAGTACAGGACGGATAACTGTAATGGTAGTGCGGAGAATGATTTTAAATAGGATTCCTTCGAGTAGATCACCTACAACAGGTCCAGTGAGGACGGGAACACCGGGTTGAGTAAATATTCCTTCAACTTCAAGAGGGGATTCTTGTAATATATCTTCAGGACAAGCGCCTGGGAAATCCGTATGCTCTTGAAACGGAATAGTCGTAGTTAGAGGGGTGAGAACGACTCCCCCTAGGAGAGTTATTGTAATTGTTGCAGGTACAAGTCCTATATTCACTACTTTATCTCTAATGATACGGGCGTTCATAGTAATTGCATCCAAATTTGGGACAACACTTATAGATACAATCTCCGCTAAATCCAAACCTTCAAAAGCAGTAATGGGTAAGGTTATTTCTGCTACTTTTTGAACCGATTTTGATCCAACGACAGAGTTCACTAGTATGCAATCGGTATCTAATTTTGTTGTCTTAGGTGCAACTGTAGCATTACATGAACATACTTCTTCCTTCTTACTGTGCTTCCGTATGACTGAGGCTTTTTTATTAACTTTATTCACATGGGTAGGGCAACAAATTTTTTTCGCGTACATTTATTCATACCTCCAAATTTAAAAGTCACTATACAGGGTATGATAAGTATTATCGATTGGATTGGGCTTCAATAATATTACAGCTAAAATAATAAAGAAGTAATATAAAGGTCGGATCCTATAATTCTCGCTAAAGTTAAACAATTATTAATATAGGACCCCCGCCTGTGTAATATGTTACAAACCAACGATTATATTTACAGACGAGATGGGGGATCTTACGTTGGATCATGGAGGTTATTCTTATATTTAAAATCAAATTGAAACTCCAAATATTATTGTTTATACTGATTTTTTATTAACTCGAGTGGGGTAGACTAGAAATAATTTTGTAGTCGATATTACAATATGACTTTAAATATATGGACTTACACTAATTCATTTCACCTTCATAAATTAATTTTGTAAGTGGTTTGTAAGATAAAAAGAGGAGGAACGATAATGAGTGGAGATTATTCGGGTGGTGGAAGCTGCTTTGTATTAATTGTTGTGTTGTTCATTTTATTAGTTATCGTTGGAGCAGCATATTGCTCGTATGGCGATTATGGTGGATATGGGTCTTACGGTGGAAAAGGAAAAGGGTTCGGTTTTGGAGGTTATTAAGTAATTATAAGGGAGGTGATTCCCCTATAATCATCTCCCTTGTACAAATATTTCTCAAACTTTTTACATACTATGGTTTAGCACTAAAAACTTTAAGGGGAAACGATGATAATGAGGCTGGACAGTCCTAATGAAATAGGGGGTTAGATGGAACAAAATAGACGCAAAAACATCCATTGAAACATTCGCAAACGCTGAATTAAGAGATCAGCTCGAAAATATGCTAAAGCCATGTATAATTCTGTCTACAAAGATGGTTACAAAAACGGATATCAAGTTAGGTTTAAAGAAAATCAGCAAAATTCCACTAAGGCATAAATATGAGCTCCCAGCGAAAGAGTCCTCTGATTATATTCTTAAGTGGCTGTCCAGTCTCAGAAATTATCAAATAATTCTGTCATGGTTTATTTTCTTAAGTTGCTCATTAATAGAATAATAGTTTTCTTTTTCAACCATCCATTTTATAAGTTCTTTCTCATTAGTATCTAATGACCGCTGTAATTTTTCTTCCGTTTCCTTTATGGTTTGTTCAGTTAAAATAACAACTATTCACTCCGAGAATTTGACGTATTCTTAATAAGGAAGAAACTCGTTTAAAATATGCTATGAAATATAGAGATTTGTTCCGCACCCAGGTCCACCCTTGGGAACGCGAGTAGTATATGTCCACTTACTAAAATAAAAACCCCTTGCCGCAGTAAACGGCAAAGGTTATTCTGTTAATGAAATAAGTCTTTCTATCTTTTCTTTAAGAAAAGCTTATATGAATGTGTTGCCTCTTTAAGGCCCTTCATAAACTCCGCGTAAATAACCGTGGTATGGACACGGTTTTTCTTTGACCAATCATGGTTTTCAAAGAATGATTTCCGCAATTCCTCTGTCAGCTCCAGCTGAGCTCCAGCTTTTAATTTAGTATCATTGACAATATTTGCTTTACTCATCCCGTCTATTTCAGCAGGTGCATCCTCCACTTGAAATCCACGGGTTTGAAGTGAGTACCGAAGCATATTTTTATATATTTCATCTCTTCCGCCCAAGTAAATAACAGGCTCATCTCCTTTATTTCCGTGGATTGACAAAGCACTCTTAGAATTCTTTGCGAGGCTTCTCCCTATTGGTTCATCAAAATTTACAGAAGTGATATGCAATAGTTGATTGTTCGATGACTTGATGCCTTCAAAAAGGTAATACGATAAATTTAATTCATCTGCTAAATCTTTAGCTGGTTCTGAGGTCCCCGGCTCGATTCCCCCGCCGTGAATTGCAAAAATCGTAATATTACTTCGTCGGTTCTCGAAAATTATTATGTAATCTTCATTTAATTCTTCATTTTCAGATAATTTTTCGTAAGAATTATAATAATCAGCTTTTGCAATGGAAAGAAAGAAGAGAAGTGAAACCACCATGTAAAGCAGAAGGACAATTAAAATAGACAAAGTTTCGCATAATTTCATGTTAAACATCCCTTTTTCTTAACATATGATGTTTACCTTCACTTGACTACATTTTTAATTGGGGAGGCTGGGTAAGTTTATGAAAATCATAATTCAATTGAATTCATTATAGAAAAAAATAGAAAAACCAGCTGAAGTATACTGCATTCTCAATACTGGTTTTTCTTTCAATTTATTATTAGAAGTTGTAATTATAAATATTTTATTGGCCGGCAGGAAAAACACGCTGTACCATTTTATTAAACTCTTCAAAAAGACCTTCTACTGGCTGCCCGTTCTCAATTTTATCTGCATAGTTAGTCATACGATCTACAAAATCTGGATTAGCGGACACTAATACATTTTCTATATTATCATCTGTTGACTTTACTTCCTCAGAAATTTTTTGTTTTACATCTTCTCCGATTTCTTCTTCGGGCTCTTCTTCTAATTCTACCGCAGCATATGCGGTCTTATTGGCCACAATAACATAAGCAACTCTTACTTCCTCTAAATCTGTTGCCTTTTCAGCAGCTTCATCGGCAACTTCCATGTGAGTTTGATTTTCATTATCGTTGTTGTTTGTCTGAGTTAAATTTTCAGTCTCCTCTCTTTCATCTGTCTGGTTATCCCCATTCCCCTGATTTGCTGCACAGCCCGCCATCAGAGAAACAACTAGCATGATCGAGAGTGTTCTTTTTAGAATCTTCATTATATTACCTCCAATTTTTAGTAGATAATATATTTTTCTCTGTATAAATTTTTATATACAATAAATAGAAAATTTTTTTCTCTCCTCGTTTACATTTTAAAAGTAGAAAAGCTTAGGCATTCGCCTCATGTATTGGCGAGAAGCTAAGCTTTTCCTTACTGGAGTTTGTTTTCATTCCATTGAGTCCGCCAATAAATTATTCATAAATAGAATCAGCGTTTTTATAGCGGAGCTCTTCTGAATTTGATTCGACGATACTTTTGTCCGGGTGCGGAGTATGCTCAGTCCACTCTTTTGTGTCCGGCTGCTCTACTTCCTTTTCCGACTTTTTGCGGTGGGGGACTTCTTCTTTCTTATCAAACATTTTATCACTCCTTCCTCTTACTATTTCCTGTGCCATGCAGCTTATGTATTAGCTAATACAATACAGGAGTTAATTTTTACTTCCATTCATTACCTGTACATAAAGAACTCCCGTTCGCATATACTAAAGTTAAGAGCGAATGAGGTGATATGATTGGACACTGTTTTGAAAAAAGCATGTGCTAATAAGCGAAGGATACAGATTATTTACGAAGCCAAAGACGGAACCCTCTCTCAGCGAATTGTGACCGTGCATCGAATGAATGAAAACAATATACTAATCTGGTGTCACCATAAAGAAGCTTTCAGAGTATTAAAAAGAAGCAATGTTTTATCAGCATTTCCTATCTCCAGAAAGCAAGCATAATCATAAATAGTCTAACTTCCTGGTGATTTCGAGACGGAGGAGATTTTCTATCTACATTTCAGAAATTTGGTTAAATAAAGAGGCTGGGGATTATTCCCAGCCTTTCAGCTTCATATAGATAAACTACAAAAGCGGTCACATGTAGTTAAAATCTACGCGGATGACGGCCTTGACTATAGGGATAATAATAGCGCGGGTGATAATGCGGCTGGTGGTAATGCTGCACGACATTGCCCTGCGTACGCTCGCAGTCTTCGTACGGACCAATATACGTGGACGGCTTAATAGGTGCTGTGACATTTTTCCATTCATTTTCATCGAGGCAGTAAGTGTGGGCCATAACATTGGCAGGGGTAAACGAAAGGATATCTGAGCCCAGTATCACTTCAGGAGTGGGGGCATCAAAAATAGCTAACAGATGAGTATTGTCCACCAAAGCTATTTCATAATGCCACCACCCCTGGGGCACGTTTGCGACCTGCCCGGGGGAAATCGTAAAATTTAAAATTTCTTTCGTAAATGGATTCAGGATGGAAACAAGTGCTTCTCCGGATATACAATATACGAGTTCAGCTGCGTTTTGGTGGTAGTGTGGTTCAACGCATTGTCAGTACTTAAAAAAATATCCAGCAAAGACACATTCTGCAGGGAGTTTAATTGTTGAATTCCTAATATATTAATGTAGTTTTGATTGTTTTTTTTAAACAGCGGACTGTTATTAACATCAAATGTATATTGAACGGACGGGGAAGTATAATCGAGCGGTGTGCTCACGGCGGCTTCACCTCTTTTTCAATTGATTTCCTTTTATAATATGCATCTGCCCATCGGTTGTGTTCATGAAAAATCTCATAAAAAAGCCCCCAGTCTAAATGATAGACCGAGGGCTTGTAGTGATGATCCTTTTTTTAATCGGCATGGTGTAAATGCTGTCGCAGTTAATGAATCGTACGGAAAACGCCCGTAACTTTACCGAGAATCGTGACATTATCCAGAATTATCGGGTCTAAAGCAGAGTTTTCCGGCTGGAGGCGGATGTAATTGTCTTCTTTGTAGAAACGCTTCACCGTCGCTTCAAGCTCGTCAGTCATAGCTACGATGATATCTCCGTTATCTGCGCTCTGCTGCTGCCTGACAATAACGAGGTCTCCGTCATAAATACCCGCCTCAATCATGCTGTCTCCCTGAATTGTAAGCGCAAAGACTTCTTCATCAGTTACCATCCGGTCCGGGAGCGGTATATACTCTTCAATATTTTCTACAGCAGTAATTGGGTCCCCGGCTGTAACTTTACCAATAACCGGGATATAAACAGCGGATCTTTCCGAAATTTGTTCTGCTTCATCACCTGCTTCAAGGACCTCGATGGCACGCGGCTTTGTCGGATCCCTGCGGATTAAGTTTTTGCTTTCCAGACGGGCAAGGTGGCCGTGCACTGTTGAGCTTGACGCGAGTCCGACTGCTTCCCCGATTTCACGAACGGAAGGCGGATAACCTTTTTTCTTAACTTCATCTTTAATAAATTCCAATATCAATTGTTGCCGTTTGGACACTTTTGACATAAAAGCACCTCGTTTCTAGAAAATAAGATCTCACAGCATGATTTCAAAATAATATGAATATACATACTATCAGCCTGTACATATTATTAAGTCAGTTTAAGTAATCTTCATAATTCACAATATTTCTCTGCATTGGTTCATCTTTCAATACCGATTGTATCATGAAAAACATACGTGCGCAAACATCCGTTCTAATTTTTCCTTGACGCGAACAGAAGTTCTTTATATAATAAACGCAGGATAGGAACATACATTCTTATTTTGAGGAGGAAACATTATGTCAAAAGTTAAACAGCTCTCTATCCAGGAATGGGCGATTTTGTTATTATTTATTTTTTCTATCATATTGTTAATCACTGTAGTAGAATTATCCGCTGTCAGCCCGGCAGAGGTGGAAGGATCGGACGCACTAATTGTTTCAGAAAAAAATCCGGATATGTTTACCTATAATTCAATAACCGATTAACATTATAGTTTTGAAGGGGACTGCCATGAAGACTTGTATCATTTATTGCAGAGTAAGTACGGGGAAGGAGTCACAGCAGACCTCGCTGAAAAGACAGGAGGAAGAGCTGACAGTACTCTGTGAAGCGTTAGGATTTAATATTTATTCTATTATCAGAGAGACAGCAAGCGGATATACGCTTGAAAGAGAAGGACTACTCCAGGCTCTCGATGATGTAAATGAAGGAAAAGCCGATATATTCTGTGTGCAGGATGATACGCGGCTTGGAAGAGGAAATGCCAAACTCGCCGTTCTGCATGAACTGTTTAAGCAGTCCGTAAATGTATATACCGTGCGTGACGGGGGAGAACTGCAGCTGTCAGAATCCGACAGCATGCTTATGGATATTCTTTCTCTGGTGGAAGAGCATCAGAGGACACTGCATAATCAAAAGATTAAGCGCGGCATGAAAAAAGCAGTAAATGACGGATTTAAACCAGAAAAGAATTTGAAAAGAACAAATGAAGGCGGGCGAAAAAAGATGGATGCCCCGTTAGAGGAAATTATCAGGCTTCGCAAAAGAGAGCTGACCTTTCATGAGATTGCTGTAACGCTGCGCGGTCTGGGCTATTCTATCTCTAAAGCTACCGTTCACAGACGGTTTCAGGAGTATGAAAACATGCATCATCCCAATATAGAGTAAATCTCTCTGTTCGGACTGTAAGCCTTTCTCACAACGTTTAATTCGTTCTAATACTAAGCGGTTCAATTTGCAAAAAGAAGGGTATATATTTTAAAATAAAGTGAGAGTGGCCACGGTTTCAGCAGAACAGGAGGTTATAATAGATATGATTTCACAGGAGAAGATTGACCGTATTAATGAATTGTCCAAGCGTTCAAAAACAACGGGTCTGACAGAGGAAGAAGAAAAGGAACAGCATGCTCTCCGAAAAGAGTATCTTTCTAAATTCCGTTCTTCCTTTAAAAGTCAGCTCCAGTCTGTGAAAGTAATGGATAAAAAAGGAAACGATGTAACTCCCGCAAAATTAGAACAGGTAAAGAGAAAAACACAGCGCTTTGGGCATTAATCAATAATTATACAGCCGTCAGGAAAATCCTGGCGGCTATTGTTTATTTTAAAACGATGATTTACCCTTGAAAACTACTATTTTTGCGCTGTTCAGCCTTGTGAAATAGTCAGATAACGTTTATGATGAAAAACGTAAGTAAAAATAAATTATACATAGGGATCAGAAGAAAGGTAGGGAATTTTGCATGGAAGCTAATGTGGAAGAATTAGCTATTAGTACCATTCGCACATTATCGATTGACAGTATCGAAAAAGCAAGTTCAGGGCATCCGGGCCTGCCAATGGGAGCGGCTCCGATGGCTTATACATTGTGGACTCAATTTATGGACCATAACCCGTCAAACCCGGATTGGTTTAATCGTGACCGTTTTGTTCTATCGGCCGGTCATGGCTCGATGCTGCTTTACAGCCTTTTGCATCTAAGCGGGTATGATTTATCGCTCGAAGAACTGAAAAATTTTAGACAATGGGGCAGCAAAACACCTGGCCACCCTGAATTTGGACATACAGCCGGTGTCGAAGCTACAACAGGTCCATTGGGTCAAGGGCTTGCGATGGCGACAGGAATGGCTATGGCAGAGCGTCATTTAGCTGCTGTCTACAATAAAGAAGATGCGGCTCTCGTTGATCATTTTACGTTTGCTCTCTGCGGAGACGGCGATTTAATGGAAGGTGTTTCCTCGGAATCAGCTTCCCTTGCCGGTCATCTAAAGCTGAGCCGTCTTGTGGTGCTGTATGATTCCAATGATATATCCCTTGACGGAGACCTTCATCAGTCATTTTCAGAAGATGTCTGCAAGCGCTACGAAGCATATGGCTGGCAGACGCTGCTTGTCGAAGACGGAAATGATCGAGACGCAATTGCAGAGGCACTTAAAGAAGCGCGCAGCAGTGATAAGCCAACCCTTATTGAAGTGAAAACAACAATTGGCTTCGGAGCGCCGAACAAATCAGGGAGCAATGCAGCCCACGGCGCCCCTCTTGGAGAAGAAGAAGCGGCGTTGACCAAAGAAGCTTACAAATGGACATTTGATACACCTTTTCATATTCCTGATGAGGTAAGAGAACATTTTGCTGACGTAAAGAAAAAAGGTGAGCAAAAAGAACAAGAATGGAATAAGTTGTTCGAAGATTACCAAAACAAATATCCGGAGCTTGCCGGGCAATTTTCCCTGGCGATAAATGGCAGACTTCCGGAGGGGTGGCAGAATAATCTTCCTGTTTACAGTGATGAAAAACTGGCGTCGCGTGCTGCTTCCGGCGAGGCACTTCAGGAAATCTCTGCAGCAGTACCATCGCTGTTCGGAGGATCTGCAGACCTTGCATCTTCAAATAAGACTCTTATTAAAAATGAAACTGATTTTTCTCGTGATAACTACAAAGGCCGTAACATCTGGTTTGGAGTCAGGGAATTTGCGATGGCCTCTGCAGGTAACGGTCTCGCACTGCATGGCGGAGTTCACCCTTATGTATCAACATTTCTTGTATTCTCTGACTATCTGCGCCCGGCCCTGCGTCTGAGCGCGTTAATGGGTATACCGGTAACGTATGTGTTCACTCATGATAGTATAGCAGTAGGCGAAGACGGGCCAACCCATGAGCCGGTGGAGCAGGTTTCTTCCCTCCGCGCAATCCCAAACTTAAGCGTAATTCGCCCGGCTGACGGTAATGAAACAACTGCAGCGTGGAAAGCGGCATTAGAGAGCACCACACATCCAACCGCATTGATCCTTACACGCCAGGGACTGCCGACACTTGAAGGCACAGCTGAAAAAGCGGAGGATGGCGTAAAACGAGGCGCTTATGTGATTGATGATTCAGCCGCCCGTCCTGATGTTTTGCTGCTTGCAAGCGGTTCTGAGGTGTCACTTGCGGTAGAAGCAAAATCAAGCCTGGAAAAAGACGGATTAAAAGTAAATGTCGTAAGCATGCCGGATTGGCTTGCTTTTGATAAACAAACGGAAGACTATAAAAAGTCGGTTCTCCCGGACGGAGTGCCTGCCCTTGCGATTGAAATGGGTGCCTCTCACGGCTGGCATAAATATGTCGGAGCCCATGGAGCGGTACTGGGAATCGATCAGTTCGGCGCATCAGCTCCCGGTGGAAAAATTGTAGAGGAATACGGTTTTACAGTGGAAAACGTAACGGCAAAGGTAAAATCATTTTTACAAGTATAGCTTATTTTTTAGAAGCATCTGGATTTTTTGTCCAGGTGCTTCTGTATTTTTATCTTTACAAAAAGCCGCTGGAGACATTCTCAAATCAAGGTATTTATTTACAAGATACCCATTCGACAAAAACAGTTCAATTAATTTTCATAAATTGACAGCACTTTTACTCCTTTTCTTGTACGATTAAAAAAAGTATCTCGAGGAGGAAGAACATGTCACGCTATCTACTGGTTATTATAAAAAAAGAAGTAGCCTTGCAATATTACCGCAAAGAAGACAAGCTGTTCCGCCTGTTTCAAGATTACGTACAAGCTTATGAATGGGCCAGACCTGTATTAGAAAAGCAGATCAGGTACATAACCGAGCCTATTTCTATTCAGAATAAATCCTCAGAGCTGTTAACATGTTTAAATACACACGAATATATTCCATATAATAATCATCCCTGCAGCTACATTTCAACGAAGAACAGCAGTAAAATTGAATGGAATGAAATGTTTATGAAATTTGAAAATGCAGGAACTTGGAAAGAAGAATGGGCTGTTTTTGATTGTCTGAAAAATCAGTCACCATATTTTTTCGCAATGAACATGGATAAAAAGCTTTACGGATGGTTAAAACCATTAAAAGTATTCTCTGTCCTTTAAAATCATGCAATGTTCCTCTTTCTTTGCACACCTGTATACGTTATAATAATGTAGGTCATATGTAGCAATTGCTGTAGGTTTAATTGCTTTAAGGTAATAGAAGGAGGAAAGGTAGTAATGGACTGGCTTTGGTTAGTACTTACCGGTGTTTTATGCCTGCTTGCGGGTCTTGCACTCGGTTTCTTCATCGCAAGAAAAACGATGATGAATTACTTAAAGAAAAATCCGCCGATTAATGAACAAATGCTTCGCGTGATGATGATGCAGATGGGGCAGAACCCATCGCAGAAAAAAATTAATCAAATGATGAAAGCGATGCAGCGGCAGCAGGATAAAAAATAGCCTGAAATAAAACGCGCCAAAATAATGGTGCGTTTTTTTGGTTTAAATTTTAATTGAAAATTAATAATATTCAAATTCCAGGAAATTTGGTAGAATAATGAAGTTGAAAGTGAATTGACTTAGTTCGGAGTGGAGCTAGAATGAAAATATTTTTCCAGTTGAGGTGGTATTTCAGAAAGGAATGGAGGCGTTACACAGCAGGTATCGTAATGCTGGTTATCGTCTCTGTACTGTCATTGCTGCCTCCTTATGTGACTGGGGTCATTGTTGACCACATCGCAGCAGACACCATTCAGACCAGTATATTGCTGTCATGGGCAGGTATATTAATCCTTGCAGGAATACTGATGTACTTGTTTCGGTTTTGGTGGAGAATTATGATTTTCGGGGCATCTATCCGCCTTGCAAGGCTGCTTCGCAATAAGTTATATGAACAATTTACCGCGATGTCTCCTTCATTTTATTCAAAAAAAAGAACAGGCGATTTAATGGCGCACGCTACCAATGATATAAAGGCGGTTGAACAGACAGCGGGTGTCGGTGTATTAACGCTCGTGGACTCCTTGACGATGGGAGCGTTTGTCATTGCTGCAATGGCTTTTACTATCAGCCCTTCTCTGACGTTATATAGTCTGCTGCCAATGCCGATTATGGCACTTGCTACTAGCTGGTACGGCAGCCTTCTCCATAAACGTTTTTCGAAAGCGCAGGCTGCTTTTTCGAGTTTAAATAATAAAGTACAGGAAAGCATTTCGGGTATACGCGTCACCAAAACGCTCGGTTTTGAGAACGAGGACATTCAATCTTTTGCTCACCAGTCTGATGATGTTGTCAAAAAAAATGAAGATGTCGCTCGAATTGATGCTCTCTTTGATCCAACGATTTCATTAATTGTTGGAGTATCTTATTTTCTTGCTGTATTTTTTGGGGCAGGGATGGTCATTGATGGGGACATTACGTTAGGGGAATTAACCAGCTTTACTCTGTACTTAGGGATGCTTATTTGGCCAATGCTTGCTTTCGGCTGGTTTTTTAATATTATTGAACGAGGGCGTGCTTCGTATAATAGAATAAA
This sequence comes from Alteribacillus sp. HJP-4, assembly GCF_042139015.1. Classification (NCBI taxonomy): domain Bacteria; kingdom Bacillati; phylum Bacillota; class Bacilli; order Caryophanales; family Bacillaceae; genus Alteribacillus; species Alteribacillus sp. HJP-4. Next base: position 17,674 of record NZ_JBHIKY010000031.1, read on the forward strand.
TTCTTTATTAGCTGAAAAACAGGAAATCACTGATGAGAAAGCGAGCATAGAGACAACGCCGACAGGACGTTTAGATATAACTGTTCCGCATTTTTCTTATTCCAAACATGCATCGCCTGTTTTAAGTGAAGTCTTTATCCAAACCGAACCAGGAATGAGCATTGGAATCACCGGCCGCACGGGGAGCGGGAAATCAACACTGATGCGGCTGCTTCTGCGTGAGATTGAAGGGAAAGAAGTTGAAATTTCCATCGGAGGAGCAGCACATACAAGCTACTATCTCCAATCTTATCGAAAAGCATTTGGCTATGTGCCTCAGTCGCATTTTTTATTTTCCATGACAATAGCTGATAATATTGCGGTAGGTAAGCCTGATGCTTCTTTTTCAGAAATTACGGCAGCGGCAGGCCTGGCTCATGTTCATGACGATATCATAACCATGGAGCATGGATATGAAACCATGGTTGGAGAGCGGGGCATCACCCTTTCCGGTGGACAAAAGCAGCGAGTAGCAATTGCACGTGCTCTTCTTCTCGTTCCTGAAATCCTTCTTCTTGATGACTCGCTTTCGGCTGTAGATGCAAAAACTGAAGAAGCGATCCTTCAAAATATAAAAGCGGAGCGTCATCATAAAACGACGTTTATTGTTTCTCACCGTATGAGTGCGATCAAACATTGTGACGAACTGATTGTGATGGAAAAGGGGCAGATCAAGGAACGCGGAACTCATGAAGAGTTAATGGGAATGAACGGCTGGTATGAGCAGATGTATAACCAGCAGCAGCTGGAATCGCTCGTCGAGGAGGGGACTGGCCATGATCGGACATGAGGATAATACGCTTTCGGAAAAACAGCAGCGAATTATTTTAAAAAGACTGCTGTCCTATGTAATTCCTGAAAAAAAACTGTTTATGGGTGCCTGTGTATTTTTATTTTTAGGAACCGGCGCGGAGCTGATTGGTCCCATATTAATAAAAATATTTATCGACGATTACCTAACAGAAGGAAATTTTCCGCGCGGCCCAATTACAGGCCTTGCCTTTCTATTTATCATCCTGCATCTTACTTCAGTATGTTTTAATTATTTTCAAGTGTACTGGTTTCAGCGGGTATCCCTTCGCATTATCCGAAAATTACGTGTTGAGGTATTTAAGAAAACAGAGCAGTCTACGATTTCCTTTTTTGACAAGACACCATCGGGAGGTTTAATTTCTCGTATTACGAATGACACGGAAACGATCAAGGAGTTGTACGTGGAGGTTTTATCAACGTTTCTGCAGAATCTTGTCTTTTTAACAGGAATACTTGCTGCAATGATTTACCTTGACGTCAGGCTCGCAGTATGGTGTTTCATTCTCATGCCGGTGTTGTACGTATTGATGCGCACGTATCGAAAAGCCAGTGCTAAATTTTATGGAGCAATGAGTGGGAAGCTCAGCAGTCTGAATACGAAGCTGAACGAGTCCATACAGGGCATGACGATTATTCAAATTTTCCGTCAGCAAAAACGAATGCAGAATGAGTTCGAAGAAATGAATCAGCAGCACTTTTCGGCATGGATGAAAAGTATGAAGATTGACGGGCTTCTGCTTCGGCCGGCAGTTGATCTTCTGGCTGTCATCGCTTTAGTAGGAGTGCTGTTTTACTTTGGCTTTGCCTCATTGGACACATCTGTAGAAATCGGAGTTCTCTATGCATTTGTTAATTATCTCGATCGTTTTTTTGAGCCGGTGAATCAGATGATGATGCGATTGTCTATTTACCAGCAGGCAATTGTTTCTGCAGGAAGAGTGTTTCGACTGCTTGATCATCCGGATGTGGAAAAACTTAATGAGGATAAACCTAATTGGAGTATTGAAGATGGCAGGATCGACTTTGAACAGGTCAGTTTCAGCTATGATGGTTCAACTGCCGTACTTGAAGATATTTCATTTTCAGTGGAGAAAGGGGAGACTCTCGCCTTGGTCGGTCATACCGGTAGTGGAAAAAGCTCAATCATTTCCTTGCTGCTTCGTTTTTACCGCCCGGAAAAGGGGACGATTCTTGTGGACGGAAAACCGCTGGAGGAGTATAAAAACAGTGAAATCCGCAGACATATTGGACTCGTTCTCCAGGATCCATTCTTATTTACAGGTACTATTCGAGAGAATATAAAAATGTATGACGCTTCCATGACTGATGATCAGATGCAGGAAGCAGCCAGGTTCGTCGGGGCGGATGCTTTTATAATAAATTTACCGGATGGATATGACACCAAAATTGGGGAGCGGGGAGAATCTTTTTCTAATGGGGAACGGCAGTTGATTACGTTTGCCAGAACTATTGCGAGGAAACCGAGCATACTTATTTTAGATGAGGCGACAGCAAGTATTGACACTGAGTCAGAATCATATATTCAACAGGCACTCGAAAAAATGCAAAAAGGCAGGACGACAATAATGATAGCCCATAGGCTGTCGACGATCAAAGAAGCAGATAAAATCCTGGTGCTTAATCAGGGCCGGATAGTCGAGCGCGGCACGCATCAGCATCTTTTGCGAAAACAGGGGCTGTATTACAATTTATATCTTCTTCAGCAGGGCATGGGGCAGAAAAAGCTCTCAGGAATATAATAAAAATCGGACATAGACAGCATTGCATCATAACTTCTTTGCATAGTATGATAGTAATAATGGATTGTGTCCGTTTGAAAAGCAGCTCTGTACAAATACAGAGCCGGGAGCTGAATAAAAATGAATGCTACATTAATTATATCTACCTTTGGTGCTGCTGTCATGGCAATGATAGCGATTTTCATACGTATGAAAGCTATCAAAAAGCCAGCGACGGTCAAAAAGATCATCCTTCCGCCGGTTTTTATGTCGACCGGTTTTCTTATGTTCATTTACGAACCAGCCCGGCTGACTCCGGCCCAGGTGCTTGAAGCTTTGAGCGTTGGCATATTGTTTTCGATGTTACTTATAAAAACGTCAAGCTTTGAAATTCGTGAAAACAACATATACATGAAACGATCGAAAGCCTTCGTGTTTTTATTATTCGGTCTTTTGGTGGCGAGAGTCTTATTTAAGTTAATCATCGGAGATGCGATCAATGTGGAAGAACTTGCGGGCATGTTTTTCATTCTCGCTTATGGCATGATTATTCCGTGGCGGATATTCATGCTGATCCGTTTCAAAAAAATGGAAAAGGAAAAGCAGACCCAGGAAAAAGAGGCTGCCATAGCTATGCGCACGTAAAAAGCTGTCCTTCTGTTTTTGGAAGGGCAGCTTTTATTAAGATGTAAAGAGATGCTCATACGTGGAGTCATCTATCTCTTTTTCCTTTAATTTTTTGCGGAGAAACTTGTGGTCACGTTTTGGGGTCGCCATAATATAGCCGCGGATGAGTAAGTCCTGGTCAATTGAAGCTGCATTTTCTTTTAGTGCGAGCTCGCCCACCTTGCCGGCAATTTTCTCTTTTGCTGTTCCACGGAATAACTCGGGAACAGGTTCGACAAGTTCATTCAACAATTCTTTTTTTTCAGGCGGCCAAAGATGAATAGTTTCTCTTATATAATAGTCCTGCCAATCGAGAATGGAATTGCCATCTTCTTTTGGAAAGCGTTTTAAAAATTTCCGGAACATAAAATATCCGCCGATAAACATAAATATGGTTAAAAATACTGACCAGAACACGATAAACCACATAAACCATTCAGCCGGCATAAATCCACCATCCCCGTTCTCAAGAATTCAATGTTATTTTATCATATCACGAAAGATATTGCCTATCCTCCACTGCACAATGATATAATGCAGGAGGTGCAAATTGCTTTAATAAAGGAGCTGCAATCATGCTGCTGGACATAGGAAGCTATGTAATTCATTGGCTCATGGCCTTATTTTTCTTTTTACTTATTCCGTTTCCCTTTTTCATAAAAGGCATGGACGGGGAAAATCTTGCATTTATTAAGAAGCTGTATCGACCCATTTTAATCCTGGCTCATATAGGACTAATAGGCAGCGCAGTAACGGGCGCGGTTCTAATTACAGATTGGCAGAATTGGTGGACTGCCGCTGTTCTTATTGTCTGGATCGGTATTGGAGCTTTCCTTGGGCTGACAGCAAAAAATCTGCGTCTATCGATGGAGGGGAAGCCGGAAACAAGCCTGCTCCCCTTTAGCAGCCTGCTGACAATTTCCATCTTAATAATGTTTTTGCTGAAATTCTCTAATTGGTTTTAAAAAGGAGTAGATGATTTGTTTTATTTTGCTTACGGTTCCTGCATGAATACGGAGGATTTAAACAGAACGGTCACAGCCCAAAGAATTGGCGCAGCCTCTCTCCGTCATTATGAGTTCGGCTATCGTGCGTATGGAAGAAGCAGAAACGGAGGGGTGGCCGATATTTTTCCTTCTGAAGGAAATTCGGTGGAAGGTGTCCTTTTTTTAGTGCCGGGTACGTCACAGCTTGATGCGCGGGAAGGTCATCCTGATTTTTACCGCCGGATTGAAGTCGTTGTCAGAAGAGAGGACACAAATGAAAATGTGGAGGCGTTCACCTACACTGTCGTAAATAAGTCAAAAATAGATATCGCACCGTCAGAGTATTACGCTGGCCTGATCTTTGAAGGTGCGGAGATATTATCACCTGCTTATCAAAATTCTATCAGGAAATTAACGAGCAGACTGCTGCATAAACGTGATATCTAAGGAGAAGAGCAGCGACAGACTCTTCTTCTGTGACCGAGGCTTTCAACACAGCCTTAAGTGATCCATGTCCCGGAGAAAGCTTCCTTCTAAAATGAATGAAATAAAAGGTAACAGCTCTATGTATTTGATGCTGTTACCTTTTTTTATTTCAAAAAAACATAAATACCTGTTCTTTAACAAACCATAGGAAATAGAAGTTTGCATACTGAGGAGGTACTTATGAAAGCACACAGTTCCCCTAAGGCACAGGGATTATATGACCCGGCTGATGAGCATGATGCATGCGGTATTGGAATGATTGCTCATATTAATGGTCGAAAATCACATGATATTATTCAAAACGCCATTACAATTCTTTGCAATCTTGAACATCGTGGAGGTCAGTCTGCTGATATTAGTACGGGAGACGGCGCCGGAATACTTACTCAAATTCCACATTATTTTATGAAGCATGAGTGTGAAAAATTAAATGTTGAACTGCCTGCTGAAGGCAGGTATGGCCTTGGAATGGTGTTTCTTCCCCAGACCTATGCACTTCGTCGTCAGTGTGAAGAGGTCCTTCGCGAACTGATTGAAGAGGAAGGACAGCAGCTATTAGGTTGGAGGACAGTGCCGGTCAACGATTCATTCGTCGGAGATCACGCTAAGAAATCAAAACCTTTTATCCGGCAATTTTTCATAAGTCCAGGCAGCGGCCTGAAAACAAGACTCGATTTCGAACGCAGGTTATTTATCATCCGCAAACGCGCAGAAAAGAAACTGCAGAATATAGAAGAAATCTTTTATATCAGCAGCCTGTCAACAACCACAATCGTTTATAAAGGAATGCTTATACCCGAACAGCTCGGCTCCTTTTTTATTGATCTGAACCATCCTGATTTCACTTCATCACTCGCACTTGTACACTCGCGTTTCAGCACGAATACGTTCCCGAGCTGGGAACGTTCGCATCCGAACCGTTATACGATCCATAATGGTGAATTTAATACGATCCGGGGAAATGTAAATTGGATGAGAGCACGTGAAGCGTTATGTACTTCAGAATTTTTTAATGATAAAGATATGCAGAAACTGCATCCGATTATTGATAGTGATGGCAGTGATTCCTCGATGTTTGATAACTGTTTTGAGTTTTTGCATTTGTCCGGCAGGACGCTAGCGCATACAGCAATGATGATGATTCCAGAACCTTGGACGAATGATAAGTACATGGATGCTGCTAAAAAAGGGTTTTATGAGTACCATAGCTGTCTGATGGAGCCATGGGACGGGCCGGCAGCGGTTGTATTTACCGACGGACGCCAGATAGGAGCGTGTTTGGATAGAAACGGGCTGAGGCCTGCGAGGTATTACGTGACAAAAGACGGCTTGATCGTTTTCGGCTCCGAGGTGGGAATCCTCGATATTTATGCCGAGAAAATTGAATACAAAGAAAGGCTGCATCCTGGAAAAATGCTCCTTATAGATACAGATAAAGGCGAGATTATTTCAGATGAAAAAATAAAAAAACAAATTGCTGCGGAGAAGCCTTATAAAAAATGGACCGCGCGTTATTTAATCGATATTTCTGATCTTCCAGAAAAACCATTGAGCAACGGGATTCTGGAAAGAAATGTCCTGCCTCTTCAAAAGGGATTCGGCTATACGACTGAAGAAATAAATAAAATATTAAAGCCAATGGTTACGGATAAAAAAGATCCTGTAGGTTCAATGGGTTATGATTCACCACTCGCAGTACTTTCCAAACAGCCGCAGCTTTTATATAACTATTTTAAACAGCTGTTTGCCCAGGTGACAAACCCTCCGATTGACGCGATTCGAGAAAAGATAATTATCGCTGCAGAAACAACCATTGGCAGAGAGGGCAATCTAGTAGTGCCGAATGCAGAAAGCTGCAGAAAAATCAGGATCCAGACCCCTGTACTGACCTCTGAAAATTTTGAAAAATTACGTCAAAATGTTTTGGAAGAATTTAAAGTCAGCGAATTATCTATCTGTTTTCCTGCAGAATCAGGAACAATGAAAGCTTCGCTTGATTCATTATTTTCAAGGGCAGAAGCAGCAATTGATAATGGAGCCGCTTTACTTATCTTGTCGGACCGGACCGTAAGTGAGACGGAAGCAGCGATTCCTGCACTGTTGGCTGTCTCGGGGCTGCATCATTATTTAATACGAAAGGGAAAACGGACGAAGGCAAGTATTATTTTGGATTCTGCTGAACCGAGAGAGGTTCATCATTTTGCAGTACTGCTTGGGTATGGAGTGGAAGCTATACATCCGTATTTAGCATATGCCTCCCTCAACCAGCTTGTAGTCAATGGCGATCTCCGACAGATCAGTCGTAATGATGCGATTGCCGAGTATATCCAGGCTGCCACCGACGGTATCGTGAAAGTGATGTCTAAAATGGGTATTTCCACTATTCAGAGCTACCGTGGGGCGCAAATATTTGAGGCAGTCGGTATCCATAAGGATGTAATAAAAGAATACTTTACTCGAACTTCCTCAAAGCTAGGCGGCATTGGTTTGGATACTATTGAAACAGAAGCACTTCAGCGACATCGGGAAGCATTTCGCATACCAAGGGGAAGTCGGCCTGTCCTGGCATCTGGGGACGATTTCCAATGGCGTGTGAATGGAGAAGATCATCAATACAATCCAGCCACCATTCATCTACTGCAGCAGGCGTGCCGTACTAATAACTATGAACTGTATTTAAAATATACCAAGCTGCTGACGAGTACTGAAAAAAATCTGCAATCTCTGCGCGGCCTGCTTTCATTTAAAAACAGAAAGCCAGTAAGGCTGGAGGAGGTAGAATCTGAAAAAGAAATTATAAAGCGCTTTAAAACAGGAGCGATGTCCTTTGGCTCGATTAGTGAAGAAGCACATGAATCGCTGGCAATAGCAATGAACCGGCTTGGTGGAAAGAGTAATTCCGGAGAAGGAGGAGAAAAAGAAGAGCGTTTTACTAAGGAACCAGGTGGAGACTGGCGCCGCAGCGCAATAAAGCAGGTGGCGTCAGGAAGGTTTGGGGTGAATAATCATTATCTAGCGAATGCAGACGAAATTCAAATTAAAATTGCGCAGGGAGCTAAGCCAGGGGAAGGCGGTCATCTGCCAGGGAAAAAGGTGTATCCGTGGATAGCCGAAGTAAGAGGCTCTACTCCTGGAGTGGCGCTTATTTCTCCACCGCCTCACCACGATATTTATTCCATTGAAGACCTCGCAGAGCTGATTCATAATTTAAAAAATGCAAACCCCCAGGCACGAATAAGTGTAAAGCTGGTAGCTGCTGCAGGTGTTGGTACGATTGCCGCAGGTGTTGCAAAAGGCAGAGCGGATCTTGTTTTGATAAGTGGTTATGACGGTGGCACCGGCGCTGCTCCCCGGACAAGTTTGAAGCATACGGGAATGCCATGGGAAATAGGGCTGGCAGAGACCCACCAGACTTTGCTTTTAAACCGGCTGCGTGACCGGATTATCGTCGAAACGGACGGTAAACTGATGACAGGCAGAGACGTTATTATCGCAGCTCTTCTCGGAGCAGAGGAATATGGATTTTCCACTGCCCCGCTGGTCGTTCTTGGCTGTGTAATGATGCGGGTCTGCCATTTAGATACGTGTCCTGTCGGAGTCGCTACTCAAGACCCGGAATTACGAAAAAAATTTACAGGGAAGCCTGAGCATGTTGTGAATTTTATGAAATTCATCGCAAAGGATGTCCGTGAGCGTATGGCCGGACTTGGCTTTCGAACGATCAATGAAATGATTGGAAGAACGGATGTTTTTACAACTGAGACGGCTGTTAATCATTGGAAAGCACGAGGATTGAATCTCAGCGCACTTCTCCATCAGCCTGACGTGCCTGAAACAGTCAGCCGTTATGCCGTACAAGAGCAAGTGCATGGGTTAGATAAAACACTCGATTATCAGGAACTGATCCCTATTTGCAAACCGGCGATTGAAAACCAGCAAGCCGTAAAAGCCACAGTACTCATTCGCAATATTAACCGCGTGGCCGGAACAATGGTAGGAAATGAAATCACAAAGCGATATGGCCGCCAGGGGCTCCCTGAGGATACGATCCAACTGACGTTTAAAGGCTCAGCCGGCCAAAGCTTTGCTGCGTTTATTCCATCGGGATTAACAATGACACTTGTAGGGGATGCCAATGATTACGTTGGAAAAGGTCTTTCCGGAGGAAAAATCATCATTTATCCATCAAGAAAATCCACTTTCACTGCCTCAGAGAATATTATTATCGGCAATGTATGCTTTTATGGGGCAATCAATGGAGAAGCTTATATCCAGGGAATTGCCGGTGAACGATTCTGTGTGAGAAACAGCGGCGCACAGGTAGTAGTAGAAGGAATTGGAGATCATGGCTGTGAATATATGACAGGTGGTAAAGTCGTCGTACTCGGAAAAACCGGAAAAAACTTTGCGGCAGGCATGTCCGGAGGAATTGCGTACGTGCTCGTTTCACCATCTGAGTCCTTTGAGAAGAATTGTAATCTCGGACAAGTAGAGCTGCAGTCTGTCGATGATGAAAAAGAACAAAAAGAACTAAAGAATCTTATTGAGAAGCATTACAACTATACAAACAGTCAAAAAGCAAAACTGGTGCTTGCCAACTGGGTACAGGAGCTACCTCATATTATTAAAGTGGTGCCTAAGGATTATGCAGAGATGCAGGACCGGATTGAAAAGCTCAAAAAAGATGGGCTGAGTGCTAAACAGGCAGCTATGACAGCTTTTAATGACAGTAAAAAAGCGGTAGAAAAAATAAAAGAACCGATAGGATTAGAGGGATAAAACATGGGAAAACCGACTGGTTTTCGAGAATATCAGAGACAGGCCTGGCCGGAAAGAGATCCAGTCCAACGCTCAAAGGACTGGTGCGATTATACGCTGCCGATGACAGAGGAGGAAGTAAAGAAACAAGGGTCACGCTGTATGGACTGCGGTATTCCGACTTGTCATATGGGCACTGAAATAAATGGTTTGACAAGTGGATGTCCGGTGTATCACCTAATACCGGAATGGAATGACCTTGTTTACCAGGGACAGTGGAAAAAAGCTCTTGAAAGAGAGCATCAAATGAATAACTTCCCAGAATTCACCGGAATGGCATGTCCCGCTCCGTGTGAAGGAGCGTGCGTGCTTGGCATAAATGAACCGCCGGTGGCTATTCGTGCTGTGGAGCGTGCGATAATCGAAAAAGGATTTGAGGAAGGGTGGGTGCAGCCACAGCCGCCGCGAAAACGCACTGACAAAAGAGTGGCCGTAATCGGATCAGGACCAGCAGGACTGGCATGTGCCGATCAACTCAACAAAGCAGGTCATAATGTAACCGTGTTTGAAAAACATGACCGGGCAGGAGGATTGCTGACCTACGGTATCCCCGAAATGAAACTGCCCTATAACATTGTAGAAAGAAGACTTTCTCTGTTAAAAGAGGAAGGTATCACATTTCTTACTAGCACAGAAGTTGGAAAAGAATTTCCAGTGTCTGTTCTTTATCAGGAGTTTGATGCTGTCGTATTATGCGGAGGAGCGGCCGTTCATCGGGATCTTGACGTAGAAGGAAGAAACCTCAAAGGTATTCACTTTGCGATGGATTTTTTGCATGCTAACACGAAAAGTCTGCTTGACTCAGCTCTGCAGGACGGAAAATATATTACTGCCAAAGGAAAAAATGTAATTGTAATTGGTGGCGGAGATACCGGGACCGATTGTATTGCCACCGCAATCAGACACAATTGTAAAAGCTTAGTGCAATTCGATATATATCCTCACAAACCATCTGAGCGACTAGAGGAAAACCCGTGGCCGCAGTGGCCGGTGATTCATCGCGTCGAATACGGCCAAAAGGAAGCAGCCTCCGCATTCGGTAAAGATCCACGGACTTATGAAGTCTTGACAAAAAAATTTACAGGGGATGAAAATGGCCGGGTAAAAGCAGTGCATACTATTCAAGTGCATACAGAAATAAGTGAAACAGGAGAAAGAAAGCGGACAGAACTGCAGGGTACCGAAAAAGTGTGGCCGGCGGAGCTTGTTTTGTTAGCTATCGGATTTAGCGGCCCTGAACAGGGGCTCCTAAAAACGCTTGGTGTCCACACAGATGAGCGTTCCAATGTCAAAGCGGAATATGGCGTATATCAAACAAACATTGAGAATGTTTTTGCAGCTGGTGATATGAGGAGAGGTCAAAGTCTCATTGTCTGGGCCATAAACGAGGGAAGAGAAGCAGCAAGAGAATGTGACCGCTATTTAATGGGGGAAACTGATCTTCCATGAGATAATGCAGCAGGCACCATGGTTTCATGGTGCCTCAGGTTGTTAAGAAAGTCTTCTCAACAACCTGTTTTTTGTTTAATAATCCAATTATTCAGATATTTAAAGTTCACTATTAATTTGAATCCGCTATAGACGGACCGTTAGCTGAAGCGCTGCCCACGGAAAGCGTAGGACTTGTCCACTGCTTTTTTTACCATGCAAAAGGGGCGAGTATCATTTATGATACAGCCCCTTATGCTACTCTTGAACCTCTTCATTCCAGCAGTCGCTGTTTTTCCAGGATTCTGCAGTGCTGCATAGTGTATCAGGGGATGCTTCTGGAGTTTCTGATAATGCTTTCTTCAGCGACATGATAAAGAGCTGGTATTCAGCTTTGGTTAAATGCTTGAGCTCAAGTGAGTGCAGAATGCTATGAACAAGTTCTTCTTCATGGGGAGACTCAAATGTAATTTTCACGTACCGCACCTCGACTTTAAACAGATTGTAATAATTAGTCTTTGTATATACAGAAAATATAAACAAAAATTTTTAAAAAAATAATCTGCCTGTAAATGAGTAGATCTTATATACCAGGTAATGAACATTCAAAATACCCAAATTACTTGCAATATTCTGTTACTTCTTCTAGTCTTAAAGGACGAGGGGGGTTCCCATGAATATCATAATGTACCTTTTATTAGCAGCAGCTGGATGTATTGTACCATTTTTTATTTATTTTAATTTCTTCTCTAAGCAGCATAAATTGATCGATCTCTCCATAGTAAGTTATAAGATTTTACAGGATAATGTCCAGGCATCAGATGATGATATTTACGTAAAGGCAATCCTTACGAACACTGGAGATGATATTATTATTATTTCTTTAGAGTTACACAACGAAAAATTGAAAGAGCCGGTGAAATTAATAGAAGAGAGTATTCATTTAAGGAATGAAGAAAGCACAATGAAGGAGCTTACAAAGAAGATCAACAGTGATGATGCAGAATTGTTAATTCATACTCCATCCACTCTGAATGTATTTGATAACCATGGAAACCGGCAGACAATAAACTTGAAGGCAGCAGCTTCATAAAGTGCCAAAAAGACCCGTGCCATAATGGCATTCGGGTCTTATATTTATGCACTGCGAGGTTTTCTCCATACCATTTCTAGTTCCTCAAGCGATTTTCCTTTCGTTTCGGGGACCATTTTCCACACAAACAAAGCAGATAGAATGCTCATAACACCATAAAAGCTATAAGTGAGGCCGCCGCTGAATTCCATCATCATCGGGTAGGTGGAGGAAATAAAATAATTTGCTGCCCATTGGGCGGCTACGGCAAGAGCTACTGCTTTACCTCTTACTTTATTTGGAAACATTTCAGAGAGCAGTACCCATACCACCGGCCCCCAGGACATCATAAAGGAGGCAGTATAGATAATAATAAAAATCAGCGTACCGATACCAATCGCATCCATAAAGGCCATTCCCGCCACCCCAAACATGCCTGCGGTCATTCCAATCGAACCAATTATCAATAATGGCTTGCGTCCAATTTTATCAACGGTCAATATAGCAATTACGGTAAATATCACATTGACCAGTCCCATAATGATCGTTTGAAACATCGACGCATCCCGGGCCGCTCCCATGCTTTCAAAAATACGCGGTGCATAGTAAAGCGCGACATTAATACCAACGAACTGCTGGAAAATGGACAGGAGAACACCTATCACAATAATTAGTCTGCCAAATTCAAGCAGCTTTCCTTTTTTCGTGTCAAAAGATTGCTTAATTTCGAAAAGAGTTGCTTTAGCCATCGTTTTATCATATATTTTCGAAAGTATCTCCAGTGCCTTTTGGTCGTTATTCTGCGATGCTAAATATCTTGGTGTTTCTGGAACGGCGAATAGTAATGTTAAAAATAAAAGTGCAGGTACAGCCTCAGAAGCAAACATATATCTCCAGCCAATATCATTAATCCAATCCAGCGTCTGACCTCTTGCAATCCCCCAGTTTACAAAGTAAACAATAAGCATTCCAAAGATAATTGCAAATTGGTTCAAAGATACTAAACGTCCCCGGATATGAGGTGGGGCAATTTCCCCTATATATACCGGAGAAACAGCAGACGCAAGTCCGACTCCGATTCCCCCAATAATTCTGTATACATTAAACATAACAAGCAGACTCACTGATGGCTCTCCGGCAGTAAAGAAAAGAAATTCAGGATAAGCTGAACCGAGAGCAGAAAAAAAGAATAAAAGAGCAGCAAGAATAAGAGTGAATTTTCTTCCAAATCTAGTAGAAAAATAGCCTGAGAGAATGCCGCCGAGAATGCATCCAATAAGTGCACTTGAAACAGTAAGACCGTGAACAAGTGAGCTCAATTCTAGACTTTCTGCAAAATAAGTTTGAAGCGAGCCTTCGGCACCAGATATAACGGCCGTGTCATACCCGAAAAGCAGGCCTCCGAGCGTCGCAACCAGTGTAAGCAGAGCTATGTATGCCGATTTACTTGATTGCAAAGGAATCCCTCCTGTAAATTTTGTAATCGTTTCCAAGGTAAATTATAACAACTGATTATACGTTTGTACAGTGGATAAACTAAGTTAAAGTCATATAAGGGTGGATTTTGTATATCGAATAAACAAAGATTTTGTCGTAAGGTGCTTCTCTTATGGAAGATTAGTAAATTTAACATGTTATAATCGGCAGAAGAAATCTGAAAGCAAAGGGAGTATTACAATGAGCGGTAAAGATGTTAATGATTACCTCGAAGAAGGGATTTATGGGAAAAAAGAAACGAGGCCGGATGAAAAACGGCGTTTTCTCGGAACTTACAGGGAGCGGGTGATCATTGCTCTGACCAAAAAACAGGTTCTCGAAAAAGGTATTTATCCTGAAGTAGAGGAAGCGATGAAAGCCCACCCGGGTGCTACTTTATTAATTAATGGAAAGCTTGCATATGCCACATTATCACCCTATACAAAGCTGGCATCCCGCTACAGCATTCATGCCCGGCGTGTCTCGAACATGGATCGGAAAACGGACATTGGGCTCGTACTAGATGCTGGACGGGCTGTTGAACATAAAGAAATATTCGTGGAAAAAAAAGAACCGGAGGATAGCACTGAAAGCCAAAAACCGTGGTGGAAAAAATTATTAGGGATCTGACAACCGGCTGATGGAGCCGGTTTTTTACCTTCAAACTCTATGGTGGTGTCTGTTTTTGTGAACGATTCTTGCCTACCAAAAATATTCGACAACTGGCAATTATTCTAAATTTCCGCATCCGTGTTATTATTTATTTAGACATCCTAATTTGCCTTTTGTTACATTTAAAAAAATAGAGACAGAAAAAAATGGATGCACCTGCGTGAGAAGATCTAGCGTACTATTTAAAATGGAATAATACTCTTTTTATGATATATAATTTCACGTACCGTATTAAAAATAATTCACTTGCCAGTTTTATAAAAGACAGGATAGGACTGATTAGCTCCAATTCTTCCATAGGAAACGCCTGATATTAATTATTGTGGCTAACCCATTGTATACACCCTTCCTGACATCATCTCGTCTGAATAAACTGAGGAAGACAAAACAAATAAAAAATAAAAAAGGGGTGATAGCAGGGTGAAAGGGAAATTAAGAGGAAGAAATAAATACCAAATGCATTTAGCATTCCAAGAAAATAAAGAGCTTCAATTACACCTTCCACATACTTTAATGTGGAACAAAGCCAATTTATATCTTATGTTAAATAAACATAAGGCTGTGGTGGTGAAACCAACGAATGGTAAGCAGGGTCAAAATATTTTTTTTGTGAAAAAAATGAACGCAAATTATCTCATTCAATTCAATAAAAACAAGATAAAAATGAAAAATAGAGAAGAGGTTTTCCATTATATTAATAAAATTGCTGGCAAAAGAAAATTTATGATACAACAAGAAATTGATCTCGCAAAAATTGATGGGAGGCGTTTTGATTTTAGAATTATTATTCAAAGACGAACAATAAATGAGGATTGGGTAGTAAATGGGATGATTGTGAGAAAAGCTGGATATAAATACAAGGTAACTAACCTGCGTCGACATGGGGAAGTCTTATCGTTAGAGGAAGCGTTAGAAGAAATAAATCTCAAGGATGAGGAAAAAATATATAAGGTAGAAGAAATAAAAAAACTTGCCTACATGGCTGCTGTAATGCTAGGCCGAAAGTATCCTAAACAAAGAATATTTGGTGCAGATATTGGTATGACAAAAAATGGTTATCTTTATATATTTGAATTAAATCGATGGCCATTATTAAAGGGATTCAAAGCCCTAGAGGATCAAACCCAATACAAAAGAATCATGAAGTATAAAAATAAATTTAAGAAAAGATGAAGCATTAAACCTTGATCCAGAAGGATGAATTATCCGTTCTTTTGGATCTAAAAACCATCCATCAAATTTAATGTTAAGGGTCGATAAATACAGATAAAATTGGCGGGACCGTCTGGGAATCGAACCCAGCGGAGACGGCACGCGCCTCCCTGAAGGTTTTGAAGACCTCGGCGTGCACCAGCATCACAACCGGCCCCATTTTTTGTTGATATACCATGGGTTTCAAGAGATGGTTATTAGGTTTTTTAAAAAACACTCGTGGTACAAACCTACCTACCACGAGTAATATTATACTATATCAGAAACAATATCAATAATTATAAAGCTTCTTTATTCATTCCAATCTTTAGCTGAAAGATTGTCTCTGCAATATCATAAGAAATTGCCAAACAAGAGTAACGTACACCGTTAAATACAATCGTAAAGTTATTCATCCAAACTCACTCTCCATATGATTATTTTAATAATATAATTAAAGCGCAGAACCAATCCCAAACAATAAATCAAGCAATAAAGGAGCCATCTGAACCAAGTTAAATCCGATACTTGCTGTACTAATCTTTGAATAACCCTTTTCTTTCAAACCAATCATGACCATTAATGCCCCGAAAGTAACCATAACACCTGCAATCGGATAACTTAGCTGAGTGATTAACTCAATGAGAGTGTCAAAACTTCCCGACATCTTCTCTTTAATTGCATCGTTTATGACACTAACTGGAACAGCTTTTTGACCGTATGAAGGAGAGTCCATTGCTAATAAAAAAGGATGTGTGCCAAGAGGTAGATATTTATTTAAGGACGAAAACTTAGGGAAAATCGGTGTGCCGATTCCTAAAAGTATTGCCTAATACATAGAGCAGTTAAGTAAAGAAGAAAACAAAGATCACAAAAATGTCGATTAATATTTTTAAAAAACTGATACTAAAAATACAGGAAATATATATTTAACAATTAGAACAGAAACCCTTGATGAAACCAATGAAACTCTGAAAGAATTAGAAATTGACAATAAAATTGATGATGCTGTTATATTAGAAAAAGAAGAAGAGGACACTAGTAAGTCCTCCAATGATGTCAGTATTTCAAGTATAGAAGGCGGCGCTTATGAAGGGGTAAGAGATTTTAAAATGTTTTGGAATCGTGCAGAAGTGTGGTTAACTCGTACAGACGTTGAGACTATTCAAGGTGCTTCTGCTGGTGTGGGAGCTGGTCTGGTGGCAAAATGGTTTTCTAAATCAAATGTAGCAGCTATAGGGGTTGCAGCCCTTGTTTCAGAAGTAGATAATTATGCAGAAGCCGTTCCAGTCATTTATACGGATTATTTTTACCCTATTCCGCCGCCAAAAATAGAGAGACAGTATCCATAAGATATAGAAAGGATGTTTTGAAATGGGGAAGTATACCAAGGGCCAAGAAGCATTAATATGCGGTCTGGGGGCTGGTTTAGCATATATAGTAGTGGGCTTCCCTGTTATATACATCTTTGATACCCCTGACAGTGTAAAGACTATCGTTTCATCTTTTGGAGCGGGTTTGGGTTATATTTTAGCAAATCAATATATTAAAAAAAAAGAAACTGATTAACAATATTAAACCCTTCTGATACAATTCAGGAGGGTTTTAGAACATCAAAATAATTGAATGAAATACCAAACAAACCAAAGAACGGAAGTAGCGTATGATACGAAGAAACCTTATATATATTATTGCTTTTTTGTTGTTTTCTACGTGGCTTACTTTCATGGATTATATAGAGCATAATTCATTGAACCTTCTATCGAATATGATGCAATCCCTGATCATGGTGATCATTTTCTGGGTAGCTTACTGGTTTTTAGGTGTAGATAAAAAAAGTAAAGAATCTAAAACAGAAAACTAATGTAAAAAAACTCTTCTGGGTAGTGAACCCCAAAAGTTAGAGTTTTTATTATGCAGCTGATTGGCTGGTTTGAGTTCGGTATTGTACCGGACTCAAACCGGCCAGTTTTTCTTTTATTCTTTCGTGATTATAGTAATCCATGTACCTCTCTATTTTCTGTTTCAATTCAGTATAAGAAATCAATGGTTCTCCGTAATACATTTCTTGTTTCATAATGCCGAAAAAGT
>NZ_JBHIKY010000032.1:0-31079 GCF_042139015.1 Alteribacillus sp. HJP-4
ACCCTTCATGCCCTCCCAATCACAAACTAGCATACTCATGTAAGTTTACATGATCGGGGAGGGATAGTTATTAAAAAGTGTTCAATTCTATCGAGCAGAATGTGTTAACTCTAGATTAGCAGTTACACTCGGCTAAAAGAGAGGTGTGAGTATGTCGTAACGAGTGAGGGGTAAGGTCTGTATTTAATTCAGCTAATTTTAACAATCTCGTCATACGGTTTTCTACTTTTTTAATATAAAGCGGATAACCTGGCAATTCATCATCAACACTTGCAAAAACAAAGCCTTGGTCATGGTATATGTCTCTATGCATCATGATTGTTTCCTTTTGAAGTGCTTTATACTTTTTTAATTCATTAATCACAGTTTCATCAACATCGATTACACGAATAGCTGTGGTAGTTTTAGGTGGTAACAGCTTATATTCCTTTCTATTATTAGTGGGGTTGTAATAAGTTTTATAGATACTGATAGTTTGTTCTTCCATATTAATATCTCGCCATTTTAAGGCACATAATTCACCAGACCTCAATCCCGTATACCCCAGTAATAGGAAGAAAGGATAATCTTGATCTAAACCCAGTTTATCTACTATTTGGAGAAAATGTGTTGATCCTAAACTAACGCACCTTTTAGTTGAAGATCCAACTCATTATATAGTTACTATATACTTCTACCTTTTACTCCAAGTGCTGTTCTATAGGGGAAAATTTCAGCAGTCATAATGGCATGCATTACTGCTGAGTTTTCATTTTTGAATGCTTCTGCTTTTTCAGCGTTTTCTTCTTTAAAAATAACAATCCCAGATCCTTTTTCATCTTCTCGGTCTGTTATATCTGCCGTAATTACTTATAATTTTTCGCAGTATTTTTTAGTTTTATAAAATGTTGT
Organism: Alteribacillus sp. HJP-4; assembly: GCF_042139015.1. Taxonomy (NCBI): domain Bacteria; kingdom Bacillati; phylum Bacillota; class Bacilli; order Caryophanales; family Bacillaceae; genus Alteribacillus; species Alteribacillus sp. HJP-4. Next base: position 892 of record NZ_JBHIKY010000032.1, read on the forward strand.
CCAACTATGTTTTGGGCTTCTTTCATCCAATTCTTTTCTTCATAATTAATTTTAATACGTATATGTAATCCCTCACAAATGAGCCCTTTTCATCAATTATTTATTTGACATAATTTTTCGAGCATTTCCAAAATACAAGTTTAATTATCGAAAATGATGCGAAAGAGGTTATAGGGTCCTTAAGTTGGGTTCATCTTTGTTACTTTATGCATGGCTTGTTTTCATTGATTATTTAGAGCATAATTCATTAGATTTGCTATCAAATGCAACACAGTCCTTATTAGTGGTAATTTTTTGCGACTAATTTATTGTTTGTATAGAGAAGTAGTTATAAAGGTGAATAAGTTCGGGAGTCAGGATTTTTCCTGAGCTCCGTTGCGGGGATCGAAAATAGTACAATAGAGAGCAGCGCAAGTTATATTCATTCATGGCTTAGAGTGTTAAAGGAAGACAGCAAAATGGTTGTACAAGCAGCTGCACAAGCACAAAAAGCAGCGGATTATATTATAGGAGAAGAGCAAACGGATGCCTGATTTTATGAGGTAGGATCATATGGTTTTGAGAATGGTTACTTACTATATCGCATTGCCAGCAATACCGCGGAAATTTTGCGAGTGAAAACGAGTACGCTGCGAAAGGATAAAATATTCTTCTTTATATTCAGAAAATTCCATGATATCATTTATTTAAATAATTAAATAGGTGAAACCACATGACCTCCAATCAAGGATTAGTCACATTTAACAATCCAAACCCATTGAAGCAGCAGCTGAAGGAAGTATCCCATTCAGCAGGCGTTACACAAAGTCAAATCGTGGAGGAGGGCTTGAGAAGCCGGGAGAACCGTAACAAGTGGGCCAATGGAGTTAGGAGATACAAGGAGTTGCCGTTATGGATTTGGCGGCCGTGGAAGATGTGGCGTGGATGTTTGACGAGACAAAAGAGAATTACGTATTGTCCTGATGGATATGAAAGCCACCAACATATCGGGCCAAGATGTCAGTTACTACCCGGACCAGGGAATCCTCGTTACGAATACCGGTGAACAGGTGGAAGTAGAAATGATGCTATCGGGGGAAGTCGGTGGCGATTTTTACGGGAAAGTGACCAAAGAAAGGGAAGCGTGTTTTGTGCAAAACGATGATAAAACAGATTTCTCGAGCGGTGAACTTATTATCAGCCCGCCTCATGACATGGAAGAATGGAATGACCTCGGTGAAGAAACACGCACCGCTTTTGACATCATCAGCTGGGATTAAGCGCAGGAACTCGAATAATTCACGCACTCAATGAAAGGGGTAAAATAAATGATCATCAATAAGACAAGAGGATTTCTATATCAATTAGGAGGTATTCTCGAGGATGTAAACGCTGTACAAAAAGGGAAATTCGGGCAACGAGTTGCAAGTAGAGCTACAGGAATAGCCACTTGGAAATCATTTATAAAGATATTCAAATAGAGGATGGGTTTTTATTTGGAAAAAGAAAATATAAAAAAAACGTCATGAATCAGGTGCTGCTGTTTGGGTCTATTAGCTTTCTCAGTTTCTGACAATAAGAATTAATAGTAGGTAGAAATAGAAGTCCCCTCTACGTAAGACAATAATAAGTTCTTCAAAATCTTGTTATACCAAGGTTTCCATCGCAAAGTTAATTTATAAACCACAATAAGTTTTAATACTTTATGAACAGTATCCAAATTGACTGGATTTCGACCGGATTTTTAAACCTTGAAAACTTAACAAATCCCTCAAGAGGTTCATTGATCTCTTGAGGGATTTTTATGATAGTATCGTATCTCACAAGGTTGAATGGACTGCAGGGGGATTGTTAAACGGTTTGTTTTCTAAACTGTGTCGGTGTAAAGGTTGTTTGATGTTTAAATACTTTTGAAAATTGCTGAGTATCTTCATAGCCAGATGATTTTGCTACAGTACTAATAGGTAAATCTGTAGTTTTTAATAAATCTCTAGCCTTTCTTATACGGCAATTTGTTAAATATTCTTTTGGACTAACTACTATCTCTTTTTTGAATAGTCGGTGTAGATATGTTCTGACAATAGCCAAAGAGTTAGCTATTTCAGAGATTTGAATGTCAGTCTCAAAATTATTTCGTATGAACTGAAGTGCTTGAGCAAATAACAATATTGTCACTACTTTCGGGATTTTTTTCTCCATATGTAAATTCATACAAACCTATTTTTCCATTAATAACTTTTTGTTTGAATGGTTCCCCTTTGTGTACATCCAGAATTTTTTGGGCATAGGCCAGGAAATTAACCGCTTCTTCTTTCGACAGGCAACTGACGTTGCAGGGGGAATATTTTATGTCTTCGACAGCGTCAACCAGTTGTTTCAGCAAAACGCTTCCTTCCAAAGTAATCTCTACTCTTTTGTACCTTGGTTTCTTCTTATCAATCCCAATAAGAATCATGCCCTTCTCCTTTAGAGGTTTCAACAGTCTTGTTACAGTAGAACTATGCCAGCCAGCATCCTAACTCCCCTATCTCTGATGGCGCAAGGACATTCTGATGGGTTTAAAGTAAAAATAAAATATGCTGCTGGGCCGGAGTGTAGAGGAACCTAAAAGATCTAAGCTCTAGAAAGCTTATCTTTTCCGCGTTCCACAATAGCGATTGTTAATGATAACCTTATTTGATCATTATCTACTATCTTTATTTACGTACATTAAATTAATACGATATACAAATTAAGTTGGTTTTCTCATGGCTATTTGTTAATTTTTTGACGGATTATCGAAATTTATGTGCATTTCTTTTATAGCTCTAAAGCCTACAAGTTGTCTCCATTCGACCTCTTTTGTTTCTAGTTGGATATTTAATGTTTTTTGCAAAACCGTTTGTATCGCAATTTGCGCTTCTAACCTCGCTAATGTAGAGCCTAAACAGAAATGAGTACCCGATCCAAATGCAAGATGAGGATTAGGGTTTCTTGTAATATCAAAAACATCCGCGTTCGAGAATTGTTTTGAATCTCGATTAGCTGCTCCAATAAGGACGTACACATGATCACCTTTTTTAATCTGAACCTTGTTAAGTTCAACATCCTCCGATGCTATCCTGGCAATCATTTGAGTAGGACTTTCATATCGTAAGCATTCCTCTATTGCTGATTCAATAAGAGAAGGATTTTCAATCAACTTTTGGTATTCTTTTGGGTTTGTTAAAAAACAATAAAGTGAATTGCTTATTAAATTGACAGTTGTTTCATGTCCAGCAATCACGAGTAACACAGAAGTCGCTAATAGTTCTTCTTCCGTTAGCTTCCTATCTTCCTCTTGAGACAGTAATTCGCTAATTAAATCATCCTTAGAAGATTCCCGTCTTTTTTGAATCAGATTTTTAAGAAATGATAGCATCTCCAATGTTGTTTTGTTTCCGTTCACAATGGTTCGTCTTGAACGTGTAAGATCGATCGATTGGATTAAACTCAATGCCCATTCGCGAAAAATATTTTTATCATTATCTGGTATCCCTATTATTTTCGCAATCACAAGACTGGTAAAAGGAAATGCAAAATCGGAAATCACATCTATTTTCCTTTTATGCTTAATATCATCCCATAAATTTCTTGCTATTTTTTCTATAAATGGACGATACTTTTCAATGCTCGCAGGAGTGAAATGGTGGCTAACAAGCATACGTAACCTTGCATGGTCAGGTGGGTTTTTAAAAAGCATCATATGGTTTTGGATATTTTTTAAGGCTTCGTACTTTTTCGTTGTCTCAGGAAGAGGGGTTCGAGTTTGGAAACGGTTATCTTTAAGAATGGTTAATGCCTCTTGATAACCAGTCACGTACCATCCAGGATATTTAAGAAATCTCCCCTTATACACTGGATGAATCGCACGAATTTCCTCATAAAAAGAATACGGGTTAGTTGTTTCAAATGTAGATCTGTCCGTACTTTGATTTATCATATTTCTCCCTCCTTAACTTATTTTGTAGAGTAAAAGAAAAGATGCGCTGTTCCTCCGCATCTCTTTTTTACTTGGTTATTTTCCTGCAGCTATATTCGCTTTCATTTTTTCTACAGTTTCAATCTCAAAGCCTAAATCAAGCAGCATCTTATGGTCCTCAGAGTCTTATTGACCGGCAGTGGTTAAGTAATCCCCAACAAAAATAGAGTTTGCTGCGTAAAGTCCAAAAGGCTGTAATGAACGCAGGTTTACTTCTCTTCCACCGGAAATGCGAATTTCCTTTGTTGGGTTAACAAAACGGAAAAGTGCTACGCTTTCAATAATTAAAGGGTTTTCATCATAATCCTTCATTTGTGTAAAGGGCAACCATAAATATTTTTTGCTTTTTTCAATCAACTCTTGTGTCATGCTTTTCCTCCCATTGAATTAGAATTGGTTGTTCTTCTAAATAAGACATATATGTATTGATATCAGATAACTTATCAACAAAAAAGATACGGCATCCTCTATCATCACCGTACTGTTTAAGTTGCGTTATACGCTGATAGCCCAATTTTTTACTAGCTACATAGCCAGTAATGTAATCTGGATCATCTGACCAACATAATTCTGCAATGGTTAGTTTATGATTAGTCACTTTAGTAGCAAGTGTAAGTGCTTCCTTTAATCTTGGGTTAGTAGAATCTGCTTTTGATCTTGCCCACTTATTAAAATTTCCGGTTTGCCAATCCATTCTAGAGACACGAACACCTTTGTCTATTCTCCCATCTACTCGCTCCCCCGTATGAATATCAATTAGGATCGCTCCACTAACAGGATATTCAGGAATTTCCTTATAAGCTTTTTTTATAATGTCTTTAGGTACACCCGTTTTCTCAAGTAGAAATTTAGCTAGCACTTGTCCTTCTTCAACTGTAGTCACTTCATTTGTTTGGACTGTTAAAGGATTAAATAGTTTAATAGGTTGATTTACAACTTCACATTGAATTTGTAAAAAATCTGGTTGTCCCCTTGAGTGATTTAACGCTTTTTCCAGTAATGTATTTACTGACAACCCTAATTCATTATAAGAAGAGAGTAATTCACCACCAGAAATATGTCTTCCTCCATTTTCATGTGATTCATTTTCTGAAGCTCGCATTCTTACACTATATAATCTACTCTGATTCATTGCTGTCTCTCCTAAACTTAGTTAGTGGTTGATTCATAAGATGGTGTCGATAATTGTAAACCATAAATAATTTTAGGTTTACTTTAAAATGATAAAATTGTTAACCTATATTGTCAATAAGTTAACAAAAGTGATAACAGCGTATGTCTATTGGGATTGGGTTGAAATAAACGTTAAGTGAACAAATTAGAGGGAGAGGACTTGGTACAAAATTGCTTAATGAAGCTGAATCCGTCGGTAAAGAAAAGGGAGCAGGTGATATCGCTATTATAAAATTCTTGTTATTCAAGATGTTAGACCTTACGTGATAAACGATGGGTAGCAGGCTTTACAAGCAGTCCGTAACGGCCGCAAGGGGGCGTAGCTATCTCCTGAAAAAACTTGTCCCCTTTATTGTCCGGCAGGCAGGTCTGAAAAGCTAGAAAAAATAAATGCCGGAGGTAACCCATGGATCATCACTGTTTATGGCATTACTTACAAACGGTACGTATTAATGAAGCAAAGAAGCGATTGGAACAAAGTGAAAAACCACTTGATGTGGCAATAGAAACTGGTTTTGTAGATCAAAGTCACTTCAGTAAATTTTTTATGGAATTTATTGGATTAACACCTGGACAATACAGGGATACCTTTATTCAGGATGGTAAATGACTTGCTTTAAATAAATTCCTTTAGGTTTCTTATTTGTGAATCATCTCAGATACTAGGAGTAGTATTTTAGTGAGTAAAAAACATTATTTGGGGTCTAAAGCAAAAAACGCGAATTTTGTACGCTAAGGAATATCGGCTTTTATTATCTTAAATTTGTTCAACTATATAATGAACTCATAAGATGGATCAGGAAACACCGGCTAAAAATCTTATTCCATTACTTTGCTGAACAACAATGATTTATTCCCATAGTTTATACCTATTTTATAGCATAATGGTTGATACTTTTTCTTATTTATATTAAATTTGCACAAGGTAAACATAATTTCTATAATATAAAATTAATGCGTAGGAGAAAAATTGTCTTTTGTTTGCATTGACTAAGCTTCCATATGATTATGATGAGTTAGAACTATTTATCGATGCCCAAACATTGGAAATTAACCATAGTAAACATCATGCAACTTATGTGAACAACCTGAATTTAACATTGGAAAAGTATGATAATTTAAAATTAAAGCCGTTGGAAGAATTGCTAAGTAATCTTGATAGTTTGCCAACTGAAGAGAGGACAAGCTTCCAAAATAACGGCGATGGGCAATTATTGCCATAGCCTTTTTTGGGAGTTAAATAGTCAAAGAGGTAGAGGAAAGCCGACAGCTGTTATTTTAAAAGCGATTGATCAATTTTATGGATCAACTATCAAAGGTAGCTATAAGCAGGTTCGGAAGTGGATATGGGTAGCTTGGTCCTTGATAGAGAAGAGGGGTTACGCCAAAGGAACAAATATTAAGGAATTGTTTTATGATGTAGCTGAGCGGTGAGGGTGAAATTCATTCATTGGAAGTGACGAAGCTCTTGTTCATGAAGTTCGTATTGAAAAAACATTACCCTTTATGAGTTGCTTTTATATCAAATTAATGAATATGACGGCGGATTTTATCTAGTAAAAGCAAGTCTTGATTCTCATGATCCATGTGAGCCAAATGATTTTAATAAACAGAATGTAGGAATTTATCGTTTGCAGGTTCATGGACCAGACTTGTTATTGTTAATGTCTGTCCCTAGTCACGATATTGGAAGACAAATTGCAGTGCTCCTTTGGTGTTTTAGGAATAAGGATACTAGAAGCATTAAAATGGGCGAAGACGACGGTCATTCTTGAAAGAAACTATACGGTTTCTGAAGTTGAACATTTAGCTTCTAAAAGTTTATTCACCAAAAAAATCAGGTAGTTTCTATATCAAGTGGATCATTTCGAGTAGATGGAATGATTGTGGCACCATGTAGCATGAAAATTGTGGCATCCATTCGAATGGGATTTTCGAAAATTTAATAAGCAGAGCTGCCGATGTGATGTTAAAAGAAAGAAGAAAACTTGTTTTATTACACCCATTAAGCGACGTTCACCTAGAAAATATGCTTTTTCTATTCAGAATGGGAACCGTGATTTTACCTCGATGCCTGCTTTTATAATGAACCATATACCTACCATTAATGACATTGTCAATCATATTGTTGAAAGAACGTTAGAGCAATTTAATATCAATAATAACTTAACAAGACGTTGGAAAGAACCAGTATAGTCTTTATTTCAGGGTAAAGTTTATTAACAGTATATCAATGAATGAAAGGGAGGAATGATTATGAAATGGTCAATGGCAACTGTTACGTTTCGATATAGTCTGTATTCTTTTGAAGAGTTATTAGAGCTTGCAAAAGCGAGTGGTTTTCAAGGAGTTGAATTATGGGAACCGCATTTGTTAAGAAGCGAACAAGACTTTGATATCCCCCAACATCACCAAAAAGATATTCATATTTTAGCTTTAAGTGGCTATATGGATTTAACAAACTTCTCGAATAGTTATTCTTATAACTGGTTAAATGACATAAAGAAGAAGTTAGAACATTGTCAGTCCCTTCATATTCCCCTTTTGCGTTTGTTTAGCGGTTCTTTATCAAGCCACGACATGAATTGGATGCAATGGAAACAATGGATTGATAGAGTGAACCAGATTGACACTCTGGCTAAGGAATATAATGTCCAAGTTGTTTTTGAGACCCATCCTAATACCCTTCTAGATGATTACTACAGTGTTTGTTACTTCGTTGATGAAATCGAAAAAAATCAATGGAATCATATAGGTATTAATTTTGATACTTTCCATGTTTGGGAATTTGGAAAAGACCCATTAGATTGCCTTAAGCAGTGGTACCCTCACGTTAAACACGTTCATTTAAAAAATGCAAAACAACAAACCAACGATTTTGTCTTTTCAAACATTTATCATCCAATAGGTAATTATTGTGATCTTTGTTCAATTAGTGAAGGAATTGTCGACACTGAGCCGTTAGTCAAATATCTACAGTCACAATCATACGACGCAGCCGCTACATTAGAATGGTTTGGACATCCAGATTTAGAATTTATGAAAAATGAAATTCGTTATCTAAATGAAATTATTGAGCAGCAGGAGAAACTAGTTGTTCAGTTTGCTAGCTATCATAAATAGGTGAAGCACATAAGTAACTAATAAGCTGCAGGTTTCTTTTGTATAAGAAATGGGATGAATGTGTTTTTCCTTTTTGGGGGATAGCCAGCAATATGAAGTTTCACGATTTATAAATCCTCTTTACAAATTAAAAAGATAACATCTTCCTTGAAATCCATCATTTGAATATTCTTACTTAGATTTACGTGAGAGATCTGTAATCAATTTGAGGTTCTCTTGTCTGCTCGTCTCTAAGAAAAGAGAGCAACAAGGGTTAACTGATGAAGATGATCGGTAAATAAAGTGTGTATCTATTTGCTGAAATTCCACAGGAAGGTGATGTTTTCTAACTTCTTTTTTTGTTTCGACCACAGAAAGGGGGAGTATAGAGACTCCCATCCCAGCTCCTACGCACCCAATGATAGCGTCTAATGAGCCAAATTCCATTATCTTAGAGGGGACAAAATGTTGAGAGTCAAGAAATTTCTCAAGATGTTTCCGATAAGAACAACCAACACGAAAAACTAAAAGGTTTTTTTCTTCTAAACCCTCGTATTTTTTACCCAAGTTGTCTATTTTATTACTTGTTATTAACACCATTTTTTCTTTAAATATGGGTGTTGAGATAATATTTTTGTGTTCAATGGGACCAGCTACAACGCGAACCATTCAATACATCATGAATCACTTTTTTCAAGGGATCATGGTGGAATCGGTCGCAGCATTAAATCTTCTGCTGTTGAGATGGTTGGATCAGGTAGGAAATCGAAAAGTGAATCAGACAACCGGCGTCTCACCGCAAGAACGATGGGCGGAAGAGAAGTTAAAAGCCATTCATTCACTCAAACGGTATGATACGAGCTATCAAACCTTTTCCCACGGGTATAAAATCTATTTTATTACCGCTCATGATTTGATTTTTCAGCTCAAAAAAGCCTAACAAGAAGAAAAATTAGAAAAGAAGTTACGTAGTTTTGTTAAACCCACGATTTTGATTATAGATGAGATGGGGTATCTTACGTTAGATCATGGAAGTGCTCATTATTTGTTTCAGGTCATCGCCCGCCTACAGCTGCGAAATAATCAACAAGGCCCTTCGCACGGTCACGAGAATGATTGGTGTTTTTGACTAGTTTTCCTTTCTCCATCTCCAGGGAATGAATCGCAATTGGTTCCCCTCCCGAAGGAAGAGAAATGATGACACGATCTTCCTTTAGACGAACAGTAACCAGATTCTCCCCGAAGGGAGTATACGTTCCTAAAGGAACAGTATAGCGGTTAGGTTTAAATTTAATGACATTGTCCTTGTGAACGGTTCTTGTTATACTTACATTATCTTGGCTCTCGAAAGAGAGTGGAGAAGAGGCTGTTCGTAAGTGTGGCTTTTCCAGGGCAAACACTTCGAAAGGCCTCTTTTTTATGCTGTCATGGACTTGGTAATTCCCCTTTCTCTTCAGCCAAGCCAGACATTGTTCGTTCCACTTATCTATTTGGTGGAATGTACGGTTCTTTCCAAAATTCCTCTTCAGAAACTTCACTACATTTTCGACCTTTCAAAAAAACGGGAGATCATTCTCCTTCATTTTTATCTTATTAAAAATAAGTAAAAATTATAATTTGTTACAAATTATTGTAACGATATAACATGTTTTAATGTGTTATATATAATGTACAATTTGTTTACTACAGTAAGTATCTTACTATGTTTCTAAGGGTTTGGCTGAACTGTTAAACATAACAGAAGCGACCATATATAAATACATAAGGGGAGGAAAAGTGGTTCCTTATAATAAGGACAGCTTGCAAATTGATGGAGAGTACCGTTTTTCAGAGGAGGAAGCGCTCAAACTCGTAGATGCTCAAGAAGAAAAGCCCGGCCTTTCTACAAAAGATATTGCTGATCAGTTGGGAGTCACGTCCTATACGGTAACAAGGCATATCAAAAGTGGAGAACTGCCTGCAGAAAGGAAAATGTATAAAGGATTAGAACGATATTTCGTTAAAGAGGAAGACTTTAAGATGTATGCTTCCCGCATTCTTAGCAATAAACAAGAGAAGCTATATGATGACACTCTTGGTTTCTATCTTTTTCAGACATTATATGATCAAGATAGGGCTCTGCTGCTATAGTACTTTGATGAAACGATCATCCAAAGCATAAGTGGGGAACAGCTCTCTGAATAAGATGCGAGTAATAGCGAATATAATTGGGGCTACAGCGTGTCTGTTCCTAACCAAACCAATTTCCCGCTTTAGTTTAATTGAACCATCAAAGTTGGTTCCGTTCCTTGCCATCATTCTAATTATAGGAGCCTATCAAACTAGTCAACACTGGGGAGATCTATTATTGTTTGTTTTATTAGGGATTATTGGATGGGTGATGGTACAGCTTGATTGGCCAAGGGCCCCGATATTAATAGGCTTTGTACTGGCTTTGGCAGCCGAAAGGTACCTTTGGATATCTGTTTCCCGCTTTGATTGGGAATGGGTGTACCGACCGGGAGTTATAACCATAGCAGGGATCATTATTTTAATATTTGCCAGCAGCTATTGGATATCTAAATTAGGAGCTTTAAGAGGAGCAAAAAGTAAAGGGTGATTACTTGTGATGAGAAAGTCAACCGTATCTCTTATATTTATTGGTTTTATCTTTATCGGATGCATGTGGTTCATTATTGAATCTTTTTCTTTTCAAGATACAGCTAGATATTTCCCTATAACTGTAGCATCTATAGGAGCAGTCATTTCCTTGATTGTCTTTATTCAAACCTTAATAAATCATGTAAAAACAAAGGAAGAAACGCTTTTTCATCAGCAATTTGGAGAAGTGCTTAAGTATGCAGGGTGGTTGATCGGTTATATCTTGTTAATAAATATTTTAGGTTTTATTTCTTCTACGGTTATTTATTTAATTGCTTTTTTATACTTTGTCACTCAAATGAAGGTACTTCAAATAGCAGTTAGTGTAGGAGGAACATTAGCTTTTCTTTTTTTACTAGGGGAGTTTGTAGAGATAAAGTGGCCTGAAGGAATACTCTTTTATATGTAAAACGAAATAATACTAATAGAATGAGGTGGTTCCTTTGACTAAACAGAAAGTAGATGTGCGGAAGCAGTTTGGTAAAAATGCCTACGGATACACAGTAAGCGAGCTTCATGCTAAAGGAAAGGATCTTTCGTTGTTAGTAGAGCTATCAGAGAAGAAAGGCAACGAACAGTTATTAGACGTGGCTACAGGGGCAGGGCATACAGTCAATGCCTTTGCTCCCTATGTAGCTAAAGCGGTTGCCTTTGACCTTACAAAAGAAATGTTAACAGAAGCTCGCTCCTTGATTCAGAAAAATCAACACGATAATGTCTCATTTGTTCATGGTGATGCAGAAGAAATGCCTTTTCAGGATGATTCCTTTGACATTGTTACCTGTCGGATTGCTGCCCACCACTTTCCAGACTTGCACAAGTTTATGAAGGAAGTACAGCGAGTCTTAAAGGTTGGTGGAGAATTTCTACTTATTGACAATACTGCACCAGAACGAGACAGTTTTGACACATTCTTTAACACGATTGAAAAAGAGCGGGATCACAGCCATGTAAGAGCATGGAAAAAATCTGAGTGGCTGGCTATGGTCGAGCAGCATGGGTTGGAACTCAGTGTCTGCCATCGTTATGAAAAAACCTTTCACTTTGATGATTGGTGTGATCGAATGAAAACGACAGAAACCGAAAAACAAGACTTAAGCTCTTTCATCAATAACGTAGATGAGGAGATAAAGGCAAAATTTAATATAAAAGCAGAAGAAGACAGAGTGGTCAGTTTCAAAGGAGAAGCAATCGTTTTAAAAGCAATCAAATCATAATAGATATGTAAAAGGTAACTCCTTATTTACGGTTTGGGGACTAGGTTTTTGTTCAACTTTTAAATTCCAGCGGCTACCGCGAAGGCTCGTACAAGTTTAAATACAACTCTTGTTACTGTTCAACCCCCGATGAATACTGACTTCCTTATTCCCTATTTTACTACAAAATTGAGTGTTTCCAACAGTAGAGCTATATTTTTTCCAATGATTTCGCTCATTTTCAGATAATAAGTAAACTCCAGTGATATCAGCATTGGACAAGCTTATATTAAAAATCATTGGAAAACCGTTAAATGAAATCTTGTTCCCCATCACGCATTTTTCTGAAACCAATTTCAATCTCAGTCAGTTGATTGATCGAAACTAGACCTATGAATGATACGAAGTCTTCATCTGGAACAATAATCCGTTTGATATCATTTTTATTTGAATAAGCTATAGTGATGAAGAGGACAAGAGCTATTATGAACGGTTACCAGAGAGGGAAGGAATGGTGAGATCTTCCTAACGCAGTGTAATAGCTTACCACCTGGGAGCTGTATGGATGAAATAAGTAAGTAATTCATACCGTATGCTACGATACAGCAAACCAAAGCCATTACTTAATAAACGTAATGGGAAGTTGGGTGGAACCGCGGGTAAAACCATACTCGTCCCTTAGAGGGATGAGTATGGTTTTTTTAATTTTATAAAAGGATGTGTATGTATGGGACATGAAAAAATGGTGATTTCGTTTCCAGATGGTAACCAAAAATCTTTCTCAAAAGGAAGTACATTGGAGGATATTGCTCAGTCTATAAGTCCAAGTCTTAAGAAAAAGTCGGTAGTCGGGAGAGTCGATGGATCCTTATATGATATGCAGAGACCTATCAACACTAATGCTGAGATTGAAATATTTTCCCTTAGCTCACCAGAGGGGTTAGAGGTAATGAGACATACCGCAACTCATGTTATGGCTCAAGCCGTTAAGCGTCTTTTTGGAAATGTGAATTTAGGGGTAGGTCCTGTTGTGGAAAATGGCTTTTACTATGACATCGATACTGATCAGAGTATAACTAAAGATGATCTAACTAAAATTGAAAAAGAAATGAATAACATTGTAACTGAGAACTTGATGATTAAACGGGAGTTAATATCGCGAGATAAAGCTGAAAGCATTTTTTCGAATGATCATTTAAAGCTAAAACTATTAAAGAAAATTCCCTCGGAAGAAGAAGTCTTCATCTACAAACAAGGGGAGTTTATAGATCTATGCAGAGGTCCTCATTTACCATCGACTAAATTTGTTAAGGCCTTTACTTTAACAAATGTCTCAGGAGCTTATTGGCTAGAGAATAGTGAAAACGAGATGCTATGAAGTTTTAACCTCATGTCAATTTCCATTTTTTTTAGTAGGAAACCTTTTTCAGATGTAGGCCGTGAGATTAACGCCTAACAACAAAGCAAAGGCTCAGTTACATTCAAGGTGTGGAGAGTAAGAGCTTAATCTCGTAAGAATCACTTGCCTCTTTTAAGCCTTCGATAAATTTATCATATATAGCCGTTGTATTTTCGCGGTTTTTTCGCGACCAGTCGTTGTTTTTAAAGAAAGATTTACGCAATTCCTCTGTCAGTTCTAACTGTGCCCCAGCTTTTAACTGATTATCATTGACAATGTTTTTTTTACTCGTTCCTGCTATGTCAGCAGGTGCATCTTCAACTTGGAATCCCCGCTTCTGAAGAGAGTAGCGTATCATTTCCTTATACTCTCGATTTCTTCCGCCAAGGTAAATAATCGGTTCTATTCCTTGATATCCATGAATGGATAAAGCGCTTACAGAATTTTCCGCCATGCTTCGACCAATAGGTTCGTCAAAACGCAAAGAGTTGAGGTGTAAAATCTTGTTGTTCGTTGGCTTTATTCCTTCAAAGAGATAATAAGAATAATCTATCTGGTTTGCTAGCCCTTTTGCCACTTCAGATGTTCCCGGTTCAATTCCTCCACCATGGATAGCGATGACGGAAATGACGCTATTTCGTTGTTTGTAATTAATTTCATAGTCTTCATTCAGCAATTCATGCTCCTTTAAATCGTCATAGGACTTATAATAGTCTGCATTTGAATAAGATGGTAAAAATAATAAAGAGGCGGAGATAAGAAGGAGAGTTCTCCACTTACTAATTTTATTCATGTTAAACATCCTTTTTCATAGTATATGATGTTTACATGAATCTGTTATACATAAAAACAACCACCAGTCCAGAGTTTCAGGAAGATGGTTGTCAAACATAAGGAAATGAAAAACAGGTGACGTTTTCGGTTCTTTTTATTATATTCTTTGATGAATTTTTGATCTTCCAAGGCTGCTACTGAAGTTATCTGTGCTAGTCTTTACTCGCAGCTCCTATCCTTTGAATTTGTGTCGACAACTCAAGTATACAGACATATAGGAGCCTGTGTGTTTTTTTGTACCTAAATTGTGCAGGAACCCCAACATTTATTGTAGACCCAAATATTTATGATGTATAATATCTATAGTGTTCACATATTTATTTTAGGAGGTTTTTTATGAGCAACAAATTCTTATACTTCTCACTTGTAGTAGCAATGGTTTTTAGTTCTACTACTTTATGGTCGCTTGAAGCAAATGGTGTTTCTACAAAACAAATCTCTTATAATGAAACAACGGCGAATGAAGTAAACGATGAAAATCTTACATATGAACAAAAAGAAAATGTAAAAGCAATTGAAGAATTTAATGAGACAGAATTAACAGATTACAAGGAGGACGAGGAACAAGTTACAACTCAAGGAAAAACAACAATGACATTTAAAGCTGCGGCTAATAAAATAAAAAGCGATGCAAAAGAAATTGATAGGGCATTCGATGCAGCTATTGATAAACTTCCATTTGTTTCAGAAGACAAAAAAAATGCCTGGAAAGCTGGTTTTTCTGCTTATGCATTAGGAAATTATATTTTAAATGTTACTGGCACAGTTGATAGTGTAGAAGAAGCTATTGAAAATTACTTAACAGATGAATTAGGAATGCCTGACTATATTGCCCAACCATTAGTTAAAACTGTTTTCTTCTTTGTACTTTAAATGAAGTTGATGTATTTAAGAATATTTAGGACAAGACCGATGAAGACAATAATTAGGAATACTATATAAGTAATCTTTTTACCAGTTGTTTCAGTGTTCCGAAGATTTGCCAAAAACATAGTAATATAAATAATATTAGCCGTAAAAAGACCAAGATATTGTAAGCTATTGCTTAAAGCTTCATCTACTAACGCATTAAAAAAGTTAATAGCTGATATAGGAAGAACAATAAATAGAAGGAGAAAAGCGAAGAGTAAACTGTCAAGGTGTTCTTGAAATCTTGTATTTTTTGGTTTTGTATTATTGGTCATTGATTTTCACCTCAGCATTCTTATTTATGTTGTAACATGCCTAGAAAAATAAATAAATACAACTTAAATCATATGGGAAATCCCTATAATCAAAAAAGTACTTTAGATCATTTACAAACGGGGTCGGTTAGGAAAAATAAAAAGCCTAGTTGGGGTAGAACCAGCAGCCGTGACATGAAGCGCAATCTATTAAAATAATGGAAATAGGAACCGATCCATGGTTAAGAATCGGTTCTTTTCATTTGAAGAATTCATTATAGAGCCAGTCATTGATCCAGATCCATACGAAACTCACCGTATGAATTGATATGAAAAAATGACGTGGTAAATTCGCGTTTTGATGGCGATACCCCCTAACATGGTCAACATGATTTTCCCCGTAGGGGTTGAGAAATCAATTTGTTCTATAATAAAGACGAGGTTGATATTCTACTCTCGAAGGTCCGAGATTTTCAGTAAATCAAAGGTAGATCTAGCCAGCCTGTCGATCTTATAACAAACCAATTCGTCTCCTTCCCTTAAAGCTGCTTGGATTTCATGAAGGTTTCTACTGCCTTTTTTTAGAGTAGACCTTATTCCATCCAACAATTTTTCCGCAGTATCTGCTAATTTCTTGTTCCTCCCAAGAGGCTTTTAGTATAAGCTTTTGCTTCTTCAAATGTCATTTCTAAATATTTATAGACAGTTGGTCTTGAGATCTTAAGATCTTTAGCAATTTGTGTTACTTTAAACTTCTGTTTATGTAGGTCCTGAATCTTTAAATACAACACTAACTAATTAAGGACTATACGGGTAATGAGAGCCGTGAAGGACAATTTTCAGGTCGCCATCATTATTTTTTGTAAAAGCGAAACTGTATTCTGCTTCGACAGGTTCTCCTCCATTAGCTGGTGTAAAATAATACACGCCCATACTTACAGCCATATTTCCTTCAATTATAACCCCTTTATTTTCCCATCGTACATCTGTCCAAGGTTCAATAGCAAAACCATTATCCTCGGGATACGCTTCATTTCCTCCTATGAAATAAGACAAAGCGCCTTCAAAGGAATCGCGGAAACGCTCCTCTCTAGCTAAAGTTGGTTTGAAAAGAACATTGCCGATGTCATAACCATAGAAACGTTCGATATGCTCAGAAGCAGCTTTTTCATAGTCGCCACCCTCGCTGTATACTTCTCCGATATGAACAATTCCTTCTCCCCAGTTTTGCTGAAATTCCAGAACTTCCTTCTCTGTGATGTCATGGGTTGATTCTGCAGGTTCTACTACTTCTGCCGGCTCACTAGAAGTAGAGTCCGAACAGGCTACTAAAGTCATTGCTAAAAAAGCAGCCCCTAAAATTGATGAAACTCCCTTAAATTTTTTCATTTTTTACCCCCTATAAAAATTAGTTGTTTTTTACATCACCTAGACACTATAGTTAACTGGTAGTTAATTGACAATATTTTGAATAGTACTAAAGTCAACCAAATTTCATGAAATTAATTTAATTACAATGTATTACATAATTATTCATCAACGCTATGGCATTATTTATTACATAATGGATCAAGGAGTTCCTGGATGGGTTACAAAGCCAGTGGTTCGGACTATCTTTTTCTTTATAACTTAAGTTCCAAGTAATTTTGAATAGATAATACCTAAAGCACCTAAAATCATCAATACAGTTAGGGAAGAATATAAGATTTTTTCTATTTTATATTCAACATCTTTAAGACTTGAAACATAACTAAAAATGAGTACAATATCAATGAACAAAACGACCATAAAATTTGTCCAGCCGTTTCCCATGCTTTCGGGATTAAAGGTGAAAATAATATTAGATAAGAATACCGGTATGAAGATCAATAGGACAAATGCTAATAAGGCTCCTGATATATGTTCATTTTGTCTTTCTTTGCTTTTCATATAAAGTCTCCATACTAAGATGGAATTTTTATGATTACTGTAAAATGATAACAAATTTTGATTCTATCTGCATGTTACTGTAAAAACGATTCATTGCCGTTTTCAATGAAGGTTGAGGGAATGTTCCTAAGTATTCACTTTTTGCGGGGATGTATAAAAGGTCATTTTATAAAATTTTAGTACCCACTTAGGTGGTTGAAATCACATCAAAACAAGCTGTCCCGTACCCCTTTATCTTTATTTTTTTTACAAATGAATTAGTACCTGATCTTAATACCAAGTGTTGCAATGGAAATATATTACTTAAGAGGTGATCAAGATGAATTCGAAAGCTAGAATTACGGGAATCGGGTCCTATGTTCCTTATAAGGAACTTACAAATCAAGATTTAGAGCAGGTTGTAGACACAAATGATGAATGGATCGTTAAACGTACAGGAATACGCAAGCGCATTCTATATATAAAAAGAGAGCTTTCAAATCAACTAGAGCCTAGAGTTACAGGGTGGTTAGGGCAACAGGAACATACAAAATTACAACATGATTATTCATTATTTGCATCAGCAACTCGTCGTTTTGAAACTGGGTTACCTTCGTTTATCAGTATTTACGCTGCCTATGAGGGTATCAAATTATTGCGTGAAGTTGGAGTAGATAACATAGAATTGCACATAAAAAAGTTAAGTCAATTTACAGTTCGCTATGCTCAAAAAAAGGGGCTAAAAGTCTCTACCCCTCCATCAGATAAGTTTTTAACTAGTATTATAGCTATTGAACTAAATAATGCTTCTTGTGTTGCAAAATTATTAAAACAAGAAAATATTGTCGTTTCAGCTAGGAACGATTCCATTAGAATAGCTCCACACTTCTATAATAATGAGGAAGACATTAAGTATGCAATTGATCAATTATTAAAAATTAAGAGTGAATACTAGTATCTATAGATTCCTCCCCATTTATGATAAAATAACTTTGGTTATAAGCAATACTAATTCAACTATTTTTTTAAAATGTAAATTTAAATTTACTTTGGAGGTGTTTTGTAATGAATCCAGTCGCCATTGCCTTAAACGAATCACTAAAAGAAAATCCGTTAGTACACAGCATGCTTTCAAAACTGGGGGAAAAATATTATTTTCCAAAAGGGATCCTAACTCAGACGGCAGAAGCAAAAAACAAAGCAACAAAAATTAATGCAACGATAGGGATTGCAGAAGAGGATAATGAGCCCATGCATTTAGCGTCCCTAAAAGAACAAATCCAAGGGGTAGAATCAAAGGATATTTTTCCATACGCTCCTCCTGGGGGAAAACTTGATTTAAGACAAGAATGGAAAGAGAAGATAGTATTTGATAATCAATCCCTACATAAAGAAGATATCTCTTTACCTATTGTTACGAATGCGATCACGCATGGCTTAAGTGTAGTAGCAGATTTGTTTTGCGATGAAAATGATAGAGTAGTGATCCCTGACAAGTTATGGGGGAACTATAAGTTGTTGTTTGAAACAAGAAAAGGGGCCTGTATCTCCAATTACTCTTTCTTTAATGAAAATAATCAATTTAACGACAAAGGATTGGAAGACACGATATCACAATCTAACGAAGAAAAATTAATTATTCTATTGAACTTTCCTAACAACCCCACAGGTTACACGCCAAGTGAATTAGAAGTAAAAAAAATAAAAAATGTGCTAGTAGAGCAAGCTAATCTAGGGAAAAAACTTTTAGTTTTAGTAGATGATGCTTATTTTGGATTGTTTTATGAAGATTCCAATAAAGAATCTGTTTTTGCAGAATTAATCAATATACATCCTAATATTTTACCTGTGAAATTAGACGGTGCTACAAAAGAAGAATTTGCGTGGGGACTGCGAGTTGGTTTTATTACGTTCCCTTTTCTTGGAACCAAAGTAAATGAAGCTCTAGAGAAAAAAATATTTGGTATTATTAGATCAACAATATCAAGTGGTTCTCATCCATCACAGTCATTAGTGTTACAGACCTTACGTAGTTCAAATTTCAGACAAGAACAAAAAGATAAATTTAATGTATTGCAAGAAAGAGCAATGGAAGTTAAAAATATTTTGGACAACAC
The DNA here is from genome assembly GCF_042139015.1 of Alteribacillus sp. HJP-4. Taxonomy (NCBI): domain Bacteria; kingdom Bacillati; phylum Bacillota; class Bacilli; order Caryophanales; family Bacillaceae; genus Alteribacillus; species Alteribacillus sp. HJP-4. The sequence continues at coordinate 20,403 of NZ_JBHIKY010000032.1, forward strand.
ATCTGCATATAAGGAAGTATGGAGCTATTATCCATTTAATTCTGGGTATTTCATGTGTTTAAAGCTGCATAATCTGAACGCAGAGAGATTAAGAATGTATCTATTAGAACATTATGGAGTTGGCACTATTGCTATAAATGAAACTGATTTAAGAATCGCCTTTTCATGTGTAGAAAAATCTGATTTAAAAAATTTATTTGATATCATATACGAGGCTAGTGTGACTCTTTCAAGAGAAAAACATGAAGAATGGCGTTAATTCATTGACGCTTGGCAAAAGCAAATTATGCTTTTGCTTTTTTTTTTAATTTAAGAAAAAAAGCAAGGTCATGTTATGAGAAACAAAGCGCTGCAATTCTAAACGCATATGAAAAGAAAAAGAATACAATTATGCAGATGAGCAAATCAAAGTGACCTCCCGGATAAATTCTGTGAACTTTTTTTGCTTTAATAATTGTTCTTGGGAAATAGACATAACCACCATTTATCAGTCGTTTTCTATGTGGCCTGGAATGGATAACAAAACGTGAAACCCTTACCAGTAAGCGATTACAGATGATATTAAATGTTTATCATCCACATACAGTGGTATGGATCACAAGGATGCATGATTCGATAGGAAAGGAGTAAGGATAATGAATAAACTTGAACAAAATATCGCTGTCGTTACAGGAGCAGCAACCGGTATAGGCCGGGCGACAGCCGAAGTATTCGCAGAAGAAGGGGCACTTGTGCTCTGTGCCGATAAAAAGGAAGAACAGATTAAAGAACTGGCCGAAGACATAAAAGCAGCCGGGGGACGAGCAGAAGCATACGGTCTCGATGTTTCTAATGAAGAGAGCGTAGCTGCTTTTACGGACCAAGTGAAGCAGGATTATTCCACGATAGACGTGTTATTTAACAATGCGGGTATCGATCAGGAAGGTGGAAAACTTCATGAGTACCCCGTGGAACTGTTTGATGCTATTATCAGCGTGGATCTGCGTGGCACGTTTTTAATGAGCAAATATCTTATTCCGCTCATGCTCGACCATGGAGGATCCATAATTAACAATTCGTCTATGTCCGGGTCCGCTGCTGATTTAGACCGGTCCGGTTACAATGCAGCCAAAGGTGGCGTGACCAACCTAACAAAAGCGATCGCGATTGATTACGGACGTCAAGGCATTCGTGCAAATGCCATTGCCCCGGGAACAATCGAAACACCGCTTGTGTCAGGACTAGCGGGTACTGCGAATGACGAGAATGGTAAAGCATTTCGCGATGCCCAAAAGTGGGTTACACCGATGGGCAGATTAGGTGACCCAAAAGAAATGGCGATGATTGCGTTGTTTTTAGCGTCTAAAGACAGCTCCTTTATCACAGGAGAAACGATTACAGGTGATGGAGGCTTAACTGCCTATACGTGGCCGGGGAAAATGCTGTTTGAAAACGGTTGGAAAGACACCACAAACTAGAACAACTGAACGGAAGAAAGGAGCTAGCATCAAAATTATCTCTCTAATGAAAATCATTTTTGACCTGGTTTTCATTCTTCAAAAACGTTCTGCTTTCCTCCAATGAAGGAGCTTCTATTACCTGCCAATGCATCCATATTAACTGCAGGTTGACAGTGTGGTCCATAAGCCAAAGCCTGCAGAAAAACATGAGGCTCATGTTTTTCTCGGGCTTTCTTTTGATTCTAAGTAGAAAAGGAGTGTTATTATGTGATAACAGCTGGTAGCTTTCAAAATGAATGCACATGAAAAGAACATATTTTCTCCATCCTTAATTTCTATCATCCCGAGTGTATCGATGTGCCACCAGCTGCTAAAGGAAATGGAGGGTTAGGACAATGGAACTCAAACGACAAGTGATAATAAAAGAATTAGAGGAGAAGGGGTTCTTGCTCGCCATTGATGGCAGATTTTTAAATCAGCTTACTTTGCAGGAACTTGAAAGGGAATTGGTTAGATTTCCTGAGCGCAATGGGAGACGCTAGTAACCTTGATTTTATTAATAAGACTTAACAAAAATTGTGCCAACAATTACTAAAAACAAGATAAACAATACAACAATTAACGCAAACTTGTCTCCCCCCTGGCACGACTTTCACACTCTTTCTAAATCTAAACGCCATAGATGTCCCCCTTATATAGTAATTAGTTGTATAAATATATAATTGGTAATAGTGTACTTATTTTTGGAGAAATTAATTAGTTTGATTTAAAAAGTTTTGAAGTCTCACATTCATCACTTTTTGTAGGTCATCGACCAGTAATATGAAATATTCAACGTCTTCAAGTAGGGCAGGGTTAATATCGCCCTTCTCCAGTCTCATAGCTGCGAGCTCTATGTTAATTCCAAACGAATAATCATCAAAAGGATCCTGGAGAAGCTCACTCATGTCGATGGACATGGAATGGATATCATCATGAAAATCTTCTGGATTAAATCGTTCGAATGGCTGGTTATTTGTATAAAATGAAACGGGACCATCTGTTGGTAGTTTGGCTTGTAATACAACCCATTTAGGATGTAATTCCCCCTCAATATCTTCTAAATAAATCCACATAAATTACCACATCCTCTGCTGTTTGTTTATGTCATTGATTTATTAGCCTTACATTTAATCTGTGTGTTTGATATTTCATTGCGGGACCACTTTAATAGAAGGTACGTTCGGTATAATTGATAAAAAGAAAATATTAAAAGCTACCGCAACAATGGCGGACTCAACTAACTTTTAATCGAAATATAGATTTCAATTACGACTCTGAGATTATTCTTTTTATAACATAGAGTCTTATTTAACAGGAGCATATAATGTCACATGAGAACGAACAAACTTCTGCAACTCACTCTTTTTCTTCTGAAGTTGTTCCTAATGACCGAATTAATCTAGAAGTTAATGGAATATGGGAAGTTACAGGTAGTGTTGAAGGTCTCAATTCTGGAATGTCTCGTAAAGGTTCTTGGAATATACCTTCAGTGGTGATGACGCATAATAAGTAAGATTTTGATTTACTTTTTAACAAATAATATTAAAAAGAAGGCGATTGTTATTTTGAACAGAATATATTCACTTCTTCAAATAAGAATATAGCTTGTATTTCTTTGGGTACGTTAGTTTTTGTGTTTTTAATCATGCCTTGGTCTACTGAACACACGAGTACGACCGATGTCCACCATCTAGGATTTCACACACCGATACTATCGTACTACTCAGAAGGTGCTTCTTATTTTGACAGATTTTTAGTATTTAATCCTGTTCAACTTATGCAAAACTTTTCTGTTGGCTTGGGGGGTATTTACCAGCTTGCTATTTTCTTCTTATTTCTTTTGTTCATCAAATTTATAATAGGAATAATGATAGAATTTAGAGAAATAAAAAACACGCATTAAATAACAACAATAACGGAGTGTAGATTCGCTTTGTATTCAAGGGGGAACCCATCTTGAACGGAAAAAATGTTATTGGTTTCACTGCTATGATTTTAAGCTTTTACGCTATTTTTACCTTTATTGGTCTATTCGTCCAAGACATCTTAAAACTTCTCTTTGGTTAGGTAGGGGCAAAGAGATTTTTGATAAAAAATAACAAGGAGATGCTTAAGTGCATCTCTTTGTCGTGAAAAAGGTGTTTGGCATTACATTAAACTTAATATTGAAGATGCATTGGAGCTTAAAATGAAACATGCATTTCTTAGAAATGGGGCTGGGACATAACTAGCCCAAAAAAAAGTTAAAAAAGCTTTTTGTTTATTATCCAAGGGTTCATAAGGTGGACCCCAAACAAAGAATTTTCCCCTATTAGGCAGTTTTTTGTTGATAAATTCCTCGACGACTTGATTACTGTAGCGTCTTTTACCTCACTAATACTTTAAATTCTATCTCCGCTTTTATTTGGTTTTATATCAATAGGATTGAACCCTCTGAATATCAGAAATATAGCCAAAAATAGTTCGCAAAAAGCTATTGGTGCATTTAAGATAAAGTAGACTGGATTCATTAATGTTATGATATTCAACATCAAGATTAACGTAGCTATGAGAGTAAATGTAGAACCAATAATACCCCATATCGATAACCAACTTGGAATCATTCTAGTTTTAAAGAAGCAAAAATAAAGTATCAATCCGCCAATACTCCATGGCAATATCATGCCTATATGATTCAGAAAATCTCTGCCTTGTCTAAGCAATTCAGCTACTATTTCAAAGTACGGTGAGTTAGCTGGGTTAGCACCTATAAAATTCTGACTCAACCATAATAAAAGAAGAAGAGAGCCTATACTGGCAAAAAGAAATCCAGCTCCAATAATCCTGAAACCGAAATACCCCACCGCTAGACTTTTGTTGTGTCTTTTAATAATTGGATACAATAATACAGTTATACATACATATACTACGGCCATTGCAGCTTGAAAAAATGTTGCTATTAAAACTTGCATTTCGATTTCTGACAATTTTTCAAGGAAATCTGGTTGCTCTAACACTGGAACAGAACTCAGTATCCCAAATACAAAACTGATTATTAATAGGAGCCCAAGAAAGACAGCAGTTCTTCTGTTTGGTTTTATGATTGATCACTCCTTTTCGCAAAATAACACAAGCCTTAGGAACTTTGTATTATCAAGCGTTCTTCTGGACATTATTGACGCAAAATACCCTCAAGAACTCGAAGGATCGGGCTGTGAAAAATCTCAATTAGTAGCTGCAAAAATAAAAATTAATCTTTCCATAGGCCCCTCCTAAGTTAGCTATATGCTCTTATATATATATCAAAACGTAAAATTTCCCAAAAAGGGATCTTGAAATTTTTAAAATTTGTGGGGATGTAGAAGAAGACAATAACTTCATTGCTGATTTTATCTGATTCTATGGGGCATGGACTTCATTTAGGGAATTTAAGAGTGTGGTTGAATTATAATTTATTTAGTCCATATTATTTGAAAAAATGGTTATTAAGTGACAGGACGAATAATCTCAAATTGTGGAAGACTTGAATTCGAGATAATCTTTGTTTAAAACCACTTAATCTAAAGAAGGGATATATCTATTTTTGTTTATTGATACCTCAGCAGCTGTTATTATTTTCACTCCTATATTGCTTTTGGTAGAAAAGACTACATCTGCTTGAGGTTTGATGAATTGGTATTCCCTGATGGACATGGTATCGATCACATTCAAATCGACGATCAGGTTTTCTAAGGGTGCGCAGCATGTTGGATGTTCCAGTCCCATTTATTGATCGCTCTGAACTTCGTTTCCACCTGTGTTTTCTCTTTCGTCAGCCATCCACCAAAATGTAAGGTGATATAAGCGATCTCTTCATCCGGGATCGGCCTCTCCAACAGAAAGCGGTTCACATTTTGCAGCCGCTAGATTCCCTACACCCTTAACGTAAAAGCTGAATAATAAAATAAGCCTATGTCTTAGATTACCGAGTAATCATTAACACAGGTTTTGTTTTTCGTTCCTGCGTTGAATCAATTACAAACAACTTTGTTTAATGTTTATTCGAAATTTCCCGGTCTTCCAGCATCTTAGGGGAAGGAGGAAGAACGCACATGACATGAACCCGTGATAACTTGACTGAAGCAAAAATGCAGCAACACCAGAGTGATTATTTCAAATAAAGTAATTTATGTAAACAAATTGAAAAATAATATATATAATGTAAATTTTATATGGTAAAATAATGTAAATTGGGTTTGGTTATTAGAGGTGACTTCATGAATTATCTTGCTTACATAAGAGATGGACAAGTACAGCAAGTCCAAGAATTTTAATGGAAGTCATTTGTCAGCCCTTTTGGAAGGACATAGGAGGTGAATATCTAGACGATCTTGTAGGATTACTCCATGATGCTGGAAAATTAAGTGGTTCCTTTCGCGATTATATTTCAGAATATTACAAAAATATTCAAAAAAAGAAGTATGGACCATTCGACTAGTGGCGGAAAATCGTTACATTTCATCAGAGAAATCAGAATGAACCAATTTTAGAAATGGGGCTGAAAACATGAGGACAATGGCAACAAAAATTTTATCTATAGTTATTATTATTTTTTTAATCGGAAGTGTATCCCCTCTGCAAGCTTTAGCAAAAAATCACCAATCAGAGGCAGAGGAAACGGCAGAAGGCACAGACGGTATGGTTTCCACCTCGCATCCATTAGCAACAGAAGTAGGGGCAGAAATATTAAAAAAGGGAGGAAATGCGGTTGATGCCTCAGTGGCTGTACAGTTTGCATTAAATGTAGTAGAGCCGTACATGTCGGGGATTGGAGGCGGGGGATTTATGATGGTATATGACGCCAATACAGAGGACATATCCATTATTAATAGCCGTGAACGGGCACCCGAGGGCGCTGAATCGGATATGTTTTTAGATGAAAACGGTAATATTATTCCATTTTCTGTTCGGTCGACAAGCGGTGATGCAGTGGGTGTTCCGGGTACATTAAAAGGATTAGAGGAGGCGCTGGACAAATGGGGAACGCGTCCTATACAGCTGCTCATCACACCAGCCGTGAAATTAGCGGAAAGAGGATTCGAAGTGGACAGACAGTTAGCCCAAGCCATTGAAGAAAATGAAGAAAAACTATCAAAAAGTGCAACTGCTGATGTTTTTCTTCCCGATGGAAAACCGCTGGAAGAAGGAACATTGCTTAAGCAAAAAGACTTGGCTCAAACGTTAAAATTAATTCGTTCTCATGGATCCGACGTTTTGTATGACGGAAAAATCGGAGAAGCACTGGCCGAAACCGTTCAGGATTTCGAAGGAAGTATGACAAAGCAAGATCTTCAAAACTACGATGTTACAGTAGATGATGCTGTATATGGAGACTATAAAGGGTATGAAATTGCAAGCATGCCTCCACCAAGCTCCGGCGGGTTGTTTCTTCTGCAAATGATTAAAATACTAGAAGACTTTGATATCAGTCAGTATGATAGCCGCTCTGTGGAAAAATATCATCTATTATCTGAAGTGATGAGGCTTGCTTATGCAGACCGGGCAGCTTTTGCGGGTGATACGGAATTTGTAGATGTACCAATGGAAGGGCTTCTTCATCCGGATTATATTCAGAAAAGAAAAGACCTGTTGTCTGTGGATGAATTAAACAAAAATGTTGGAGCAGGAGATCCGTGGGAGTATGAAGATGCGGAACAAACGAAAGAAATAGTAGAACAAGAAGTTGACAAAGAAATTGGTGAAACCACACATTTTACGGTGGCCGACAAATGGGGTAATGTGGTCTCCTATACAACGACGATTGAACAAGTATTTGGCACCGGTATAATGGTTCCAGAATATGGGTTTATGTTAAATAATGAGTTGACCGATTTTGATGCAAGGCCAGGCGGTGCTAATGAAGTACAGCCAAACAAACGGCCGCTAAGCTCGATGACACCAACCATCGTTTTAGAAGATGGAAAGCCTGTGTTAACCTTAGGTTCCCCAGGTGGACCGACGATCATTGCTTCTGTGCTGCAAACATTTTTGAATATTATAGAGTATGATATGGATTTAAAAGAAGCAATAGAAGAACCGAGAATTTATAACACGCATACTTCTTTGACCAGATGGGAAGAAGGAGTGCCGGAAGAGATTAGAGAAGATTTAGCAGAAATGGGACACCGTTATGAAAACAGTCCGCAATCCATTGGAAACGTCCAAAGTATTTTAATAGATCATGAAAATGGAACGTATCATGGGGCAGCCGACTCACGCCGGGATGGAGCTGCAATGGGATTATCGGGCAAAGTCTTAAAATAAAATAAAAATTTTGAGAAGGGAGCTTATATGTGGAAAAAAGCTCCTTTTCTTTTATGCTCCCCCTATTTTATGCTTTCCTCTTTAAAGGTTGGAAGGCTAGGTGTGAAATGGTATACCGACACTGACTCGGAGATGTTTTTACTGGATGGGATTATTCGTCATCCCAATACTTGGGGTAGTTGAGGTAGGAGCTGATGGAGAAGATAGGTTCATTAATTAACCAATGGTTAGTAAAAATGGTCCATTATAATAATCAATTTAATTATGAGCAGGGTAAAGAAATGAACCAGGAGAATTTCGATGAATTTGCTTGTGTTGTAAATTAGGGTGCTTTCGTTTTACAGATAGAAGACGAACGATACAAGAAAACGATTCAATAAGAAGAGCCCGAAATGTTTTCGAAAAGAAATGATTAAATTGTCCGTAAAGAGTTTTTAATCTTGAAATCGATTCTTCCATTATAAAATGCCTTTTGATCATTTCTTTAACGAAAGAAATAAAGCGTCTTTGGAGTTTTTTGCATTTATATGATTCGATACTAAAGTTGTTCGTTAGGATTCACGGTGGGATTATAAGATTTACTAAAAGAAATAATCTTCGTTGTGCGGCATTGAATACTAAATCTTATCTAACCAAAGCCCATCTATACAAAAAACATACTAACAACTGATAAATGAAACCGAATTGGAAATTATTTCGTTGATTTCGAGAAAGGAATCACAAAACCGATCATTAAAAAAGCTTCCTTTTTTTAAAAAAAGGTTAGATAAAGAGAGAAAGTATATGCTATATAAAGGGAAAAAGAGGAGAGAAATGAAAAACAACGTAGAAGGTAAAATGAAATAACTTCTTTTTTATACAGTCTCTCATATACACCATCTGCTCCTGGGGAATACTAGTGTGGAGAACTTTATTTCCACACAAACAGCCCATTCATAAAAGATGGGCTGTTTGTGTCAAAACTATATCATTAAATTGGAGGTTGAAGCAATATTTATTGCCTCAATAATAGTATAGTAGAAAAATATATAGTTAGAAATAGTCCTTATTTATATAATCGATTGGAATATATTACAACTAAAGGATTACTTTATTAAAGAAAGAACTTGCTATGTCTTATACGTCTTCAGAATGATTGTTGTGACCACCAATATCTAACAGCGGCTATCTGGTCAAGGCAGCTATCACAATACTATTGAACGTGAGTATTAAAAATGGCTCAAAAACAACATTGGGAAAATATTAACGGATCATACAATAGACTGGTTTCCCAAAAGGAGACCGCCCAATGGACAGAATAATTCATCCCTTAAGTTGAGACGCTCAAGGATGGATTATTTTTTATGGTGGAATGACAGTATCGCAAGGACTAAACTGGCATAAGCCGATCATTACGATGATTGCTTCGAAGACTTTCATATGGCCTATTGTTTATTATATGAAAATAGAGGTACAATTTTTTTCGAGGGGGAAGTATTAATATTTTTTATAATTGATTATGCAATGAGGAGGGCAGATGCCTCATGTCCTATGAGAAAAAAAATTGGTCGTGAGAACACTCACGAAGCAAGATTGTCATAGTTTTATATCCTTGTAAAAAGGTTATATAAAGAAAGCAGGTTTATGCTATATTACAGGAATAAAAAGAAGAGAGGTGGGCTACCAAAAAAGGCGTTTACTGATTGGTCAGAATCAACTAATTTAATGATACTACTTGCTGAAATAAATAGAGTCATGGTAAATTATGGGATGTTTCTAAGAGACAGGGATAAAACGAATAACTATAAAACCGGGATGGCATTGGGTATAGTAAATGAGTATTCAAGATGGGAGATCTTGCTACACACGATAAATACATGGGCGATTCGGGAAGTTGTTACACGTAGAGAATGGAGCACCACAAGCCATAACGAAGCGGCGCTTTTTTATATAAAACATAGAGTGTTAACTTAGGTTTTTTAAAAGTGTGTCCGGGCAAACGCGCACGCTTTAGGGTTCAAGTCGTATTGGTTATTTGAAGGAATCCGGAGGCAAATCGCCGACTCGAGGAATAACGAATCTCATCAGGCTCTCTTTCTTGGATAAGGCTGCTTAACAAGCTGAAGTTCTTATGGGACGAGCGTGAAGGGGGAACCTGGCGCGCTTATGCTAAGAGGTCAGATCTATACGTCGCATCCATGTGTTAACCGAAGGATGATCGATTGAAAAAGAATAAATGTTGGAGTTTTGAAAAAACTTTGGATAAAGCCACGCAAGCTCCGAAATCCTTTACACTTGAATTGTCGAGAAACTAGAAAAAGGATGGGAGCTGCGTGTATATGTATTTTACCATGGTTATTCCAGGGTTAGAAGAGATGACCATTACAAAATTAGAAACGGTGAAACCAAGAAATAAATTCAATAGAAAGTACTTTAGATAGGGTGGGTGCTGAGAGTGGAGAAGAAAGTGAATAACGTGAAATGCGCTGCTGATATATTTTCAGCAGCTAAGGAGTGCGCATCATGCTGCTAATTTTTATCGCAGTCGCATTACTAGTCGTATTGGGTGTACGAGAAGAAATAGAACATCGGCAAATTATTAAATCCGTCCCGCTTCGGATAAATGTGAACGGTATCCGCGGGAAATCAACTGTCACACGATTAATCACCGGTGTTCTTGCTGAAGCTGGCTATAAGGTCGCCGGCAAAACGACAGGAACTTCAGCTAAATTTATTCGCTGGTCCGGTGAAGAAGATGACATTATCCGTAACCCGGAGGGGCCAAATATTAAGGAACAAAAAGTAATCTTAAAGAAAGCTTCTGATATCGGAGCAAATGCTTTTGTCGGGGAATGTATGGCCATTAACCCTGAGTATCAGCATGTACTGCAGCAATCCTTTCTTCAGGCCAATATCGGAGTCATCCTGAATGTCT
>NZ_JBHIKY010000033.1:0-31012 GCF_042139015.1 Alteribacillus sp. HJP-4
TAGAGGAATAAAAGGGTCCTTTTTTGAACTTCCGTTTTTGTTGGAGATAAAATGCAGGTTTTTCAGCAGCCTCGCTGCTCTTCCCACTGGAGTCTTCGGACTTGTCCCCTGCTATCTTCTATTTAGGATACTACTTTTTCTATAAAAAGGGGCTTTTGCTACAGCCCCTTTTATACGAGGTAATATTGGTTTTAATAAAAATTTAATTATTAACTAAATATCATCGGAAACATACTTTTTAAAGGAGAGTAAAAAATTATAATAAGTATCACTAGAACTGATAATAATAGCAAACTACAAAGTACTATTTTTCGTCCTAATTCACTTTTATGGTATAAATAAACACATAGGAAAAAATAAGCTAATACAATAATAATAATAAATAACATACCTGATGTAACGTCTTCCTGACTGTAATGGTCACTACGATTAAAAAATTGAAATACCCATGCAAAAATTAAGAAAATACCATATATATATAACATTTCTCAATTGTTTTTTTCCTTTTTGATATTCCACACCTATTTTCACTACATACTGTATCAAAAATCTTTACTATAAAACATAAAAGTCATAATAAAATCTACTGATTAAGTGATTATGCAAGAATTCCTAATAAAAATCCGATCGATGGTCTAATAAAGGCCGTCATTCATTTTATCCCTGAGATTGTAGGATATGGTGTCGGACGAGCCTCTATTCCACTTATTGAGCATGTGGTTATATAATGAGGACAGCTGGATGTATAATAAATATTTCGAATACGCTATTGAACAAGTTTCCCTTTTTCTTTTACTTTTTATATTTCTACTGCCATCCTTACCTATAGATACTTCTTGTCAAGAAGGAAGAATTTAGTTTTTTAGATTTTTTAAAATGAATTCCTTTTGCATAGCTAAACCTTCAAGCTATTATCAGTTTGGTAAAGGACGTATTATTTGATTTAATAGGAACGAATGTTTGTGACAGGGTCGGACTAATCGTTGAAAACAGAATTTATAAAAAAAGGTGAGGAGGGAGGGGGCCATTGTTAATAAGAAAGTTTAAAATGCGCACGATTATCCTTTGTCTCGTTTGCATTGTGGTGCTTCTTTCCTTGTTATTCACAGACCTCTTAGTGAGTAAATCCATTAACGATAATAGTATACGGAACGAAGAAGAAAAGACTCTTATGGTTGCAAGGCTTGTCGCAGAATCAGAGGTTGTTCAAAATGGACTAGAAGAAGGTAAGGCAAAAGACATTCAGCAGTATGCAAATGGTGTTCGTGAAAATACCGGCTTGCTTTTTGTTGTTGTGTTGGATATGGAAGGGATTCGCTATTCTCATTCGAATCCTGAGTTAATTGGCCAACCATTTCAAGGTGGAGATGAAGATCGTGTATTCGAACAAAAAGAGTATAGCTCCATTTCAGAAGGCACGCTGACCACTTCGCTGCGTTCGTTTACACCTGTTATGAATGAAAGGAATAAACAAATCGGAGCAGTAGCCGTTGGAATTTCTCTAGAACACGTGGAACAAATCATTAATCAAAACCATAAAAATATTATTGTTGGTTCTCTTCTGGGACTACTCGTAGGATTGATCGGTGCGATATTGATCGTTCATTACATAAAGAAAACGTTATATGGACTAGAGCCTCCTGAGATTGCAAAAATACTAGGAGAAAGAAATGCGATGCTTCAATCCGTCCATGAAGGGGTCATCGCGGTCGATCGAGATGGACGGATCTCGCTTGTCAATAAATCAGCTCATAAATTATTAAAAAAAGCTGGCCTGCCAGCTGAATCGATTGGAATGGATGTAGAAACATACTTACCAATGGCCGATCTCGATCATGTTTTGGAGACAGGAGAATCGAAGCTTGGGGCGGAAATTTCCATTAATGAAACCACTTTATTAATTAACAATGTCCCATTGATTGTAGATGATCAAGTCATTGGTGCCATTTCATCGCTCAGGGATAAGACGGAAGTAAAAGAACTTGCCCAACAGTTAACTGGAGTAAAACTATATGTAGATGCTCTTCGTTCCCAATCACATGAGGTGAAAAATAACCTTCATGTCATACTAGGCATGGTACGAAACGGTGACTATGAGCAATTAAAAACATTTATCCTTCAATTGGTCAATCATAAGAATCATGAAATTGGACAATTAACAGATATTCAAGACGCGGTGTTATCGGGTTTTTTGTTAGGAAAATTAAGTTATGCAAGAGAAAGTGGTGTAAATTTAACAATCAAAACGGAAAATGTCATTCCGAAAAGTCCGTTGGCGGACGTGACTCATGAAATCATCACCATTTTGGGAAACTTAATTAATAATTCGATTGAAGCGGTTGAGGATTGTCCATTCAAAAAAGTCGATGTCATGCTCTCTCTTAAGGATCATCGTTTAAAAATCGAAGTAAAAGATACAGGTCGAGGAATAGCAACCGATGATATCGAGGAAATATTTGAAAAAGGGTTTTCAACCAAAGGTGAAGGACGAGGCTATGGTTTATATTTAGTCAAAGCAAGCATTGATGAACTTGAAGGAAACTTAACGATTGATACTTTTATTGACGGTATGACCTTAACAGTAGAAATTCCATATTGGTAGAGGAGAATTGAAGTGATTAAGGTATTAATTTTAGAAGATGATCCAATGGTAGCTGTTCTTAATAAGCAGTATTTAAAAGAAGTGGAAGGATTTGAATTAGCAGCTACGGCAAATTCGTTTCATGGAGCTTTGGAAGTAATTAAAACAGAGGACATTGATTTACTCTTATTAGATATTTTCATGGCAGGAAAAGACGGTCTAGAATTGTTGCAGCATATTAGAAAGAAAAATGAATGGAAGGTTGATGTCATCCTTGTTACAGCAGCAGATGATGTCGATTCGATTCAAACTGCACTAAGATACGGGGCAATTGATTATATTATTAAACCGTTTGAATTTGAACGGTTTAACCAAGCATTAACCACTTATAAGGAAAAATATCATTGGCTTAAAAAACAAAATTCGTTTAAACAAGAAGAGCTAGATCAAAAAATTCTTTATCAAAACAAAAAAAAGCATACGTCATTACCCAAAGGATTAACAAGAAATACACTTCAAGTCATTGTTAATGCTATTCTTGAAAAAGGCGAGGAACCTTTTTCTACAGAGGAAATTGCTGAAAAAGTACAAATTTCACGTGTTTCTGTACGAAAGTATATAAAGTTTCTAAAAGAAATCGGCCTTCTGGGGGAGCGAATGACGTATGGGTCCGTTGGCCGACCGGTATATTTATATGTAAACAAAGAGTTGACTAAATCAACATTACAACACTTTTTTTAAGCAGCCAATGGCTGCTTTTTTTAATTACAAAATGTTTGTTAATTTTCATAATCTGTCGTAAATTGTTTGAATTTATTAAAATGAAAAGCAGTCATGTTGAAAGCGATTTCAAAAAGAGTGATTGAAAGTAGAGAGAAATAAAGAAGAAATTTTATGCCTACCCTTGGAGGTAGAACTTTTAACTGATTTATTGGAAGGGAAGTGAGGAACATGGAACGAACAGCAAGAAAACTTGAGAAACAAGAGTCTCTACATGAACAATCAAACTTATACGACCTCAATCAAAAGAAGCAAGTGAAAATTATGGGGCTTCCCATTCTTTGGTTTGGAATCTTTTTATCCATAACCATTGTGACCATTTATACTGGAAACCTACCGACTGGAATGATAGGTAGCTTACTCGTCATGGTTATTTTCGGTGAAGCCCTGGGTTGGATCGGTGACCGACTACCCATTGTTAAATCATTTTTGGGTGGAGGAGCAATTGTCACGATTTTTGGATCAGCTTACATGGTGTATAGTGGTGTGCTGCCAGAGAGCGTATCGACTGGTGTAGAGGAATTCATGACAACAGGTGGTTTCTTGAATTTCTATATTGCTGCTTTAATTACAGGTAGTATTTTAGGAATGAACTCAAAAGCACTAGTGAAAATTGGTGGTCGTTACTTTGTTGCGATTTTTGGAGCTGTTTTTGGAGCCATGGCGATCGTTGCACTCGTAGGGTTACTTATTGGCTTTTCTGTCCAAGATGCAATGTTAGTCATTGCCCTGCCAATCCTTGGTGGTGGAATGGGAGCAGGAGCCATTCCAATGGCGCAAGTGTATTCTGAATTTTTAGGGAACCCACCGAGTTATTATATTTCTATTCTTGTTCCTGCTCTAGCACTTGGAAATGTTTTTGCTATTGTTTTTGCAAGTCTTTTGAATAATCTGGGGAATAAATTTCCTTCCTTAACAGGGAATGGTCAGCTCATATCAGGGTTTGAATTAGAAGAACAAAAGTCTGAGTATGATATCTCGAAGATGGGAATTGGATTACTAGCTGCTTTACTATTCTTTGCATGCGGTCACTTATTAGGTGCTATCATTCCACTGCATCCGTATGCTTTAATGATCATCCTAGTAGCCATTGCTAAGATTGCAGACCTTATTCCTGCAAATGTAGTAGAGGGGGCAAGCCAGTGGTATCAATTTGTGGCAAAAACATGGACACTAGCTTTATTATTTGGAATTGGTGTGGCGTATACAAACTTAAATGATGTACTTGCTGCTCTAAGTTTACAATACGTATTACTCGTTGCAGGTGTAATATTTGGGGCTGTCTTAGGTGCAGCACTATTAGGGAGACTCGTTGGCTTTTATCCCGTTGAATCTGCGATTAGTGCAGGCTTATGTATGGCCAACATGGGTGGAACAGGCGATGTTGCGGTATTATCAGCATCAAAACGTATGCAGCTCATGCCATTTGCACAAATTGCTTCAAGACTTGGAGGAGCCTTGATTTTATTGTTAGCAGGTTTAATTATACCATTATTTGTATAATCATAAGTATAAAGAAGTGATTACTCTTTAATATATATTGTTATTCCATAACCTATAAAAAGTTATTAATCATATTCTTACAATGATTGAGAATTAGAAACTTATTAAGAACACTACTGAGATAGAAAAGATCCGGCAAAAAACAGATATTATGATTTTTCGTTTTTCTTTTATTGAGCATCTTGAAAAGCTATCTGGGGAGGTTCTTCAATAAAAGGGGCGCAATTCTGCAGTAAAGGATTGCGCTCATTCTTTGTGTAAAAGGCCAATTTAATGGAATAAGAACAGGACTTTTTACGAAAAAAAAAACTTATAATGAATGAACTGAGGGAGGAAATTAAATGAGAAACCATACGCTAAAGGATTAAAATTTTGTGCAGGTGGATTTTGGATCAACTGAGAGAGCTGCCCTTGATTTTGTTCATATAAACGATAACCTACAGCCCCTACCACTGTACCTGAAACGAATCCCATCATGTTTACCATAATATAAAACCTCCTGTAAGAATTTTTAATTTTGTAAAACCAATTTGTTTTTACTAGCTTCATTCAATAGCTCCAATACATTGACCGCCCATGTCACCATAACCACTTGCAGGATGTTTCCGGCTCCCATTGACAACATGCTGAGGATTCCTGTAATAACATCCGGATGCCTGAATTTGTTTTCCACGTGGGAGAGGAGTGTGTATGCAGTCGAGATAACTACAGCGTAATCAAGCATGCTCGAGACTTTTCCAGGTGTATTGTTCAATTAGGCGATTAATATGAGAAAACCTGTGACTAAACTGCGACCATAATAAATGTAAAAGAGAGAACTAATCCAACAATTTTTTAACAGTAAAAACTCCTTCCAGTTGGTTAATAATCAATGAGCTTATCAACTTTTCATAAAACATACGAGCATATCGTACATTCAAATCTTTCATCTCAGAAAAAGGAAAATGTGCTTTTCTGTCATTTCAAATTTAATTAAAAGTGGAGTAAAATAAAAATTAATTGACAAATAAAGTAGGATGGCGAATATGACAGGAAAATGGAAACTATTT
This sequence comes from Alteribacillus sp. HJP-4, assembly GCF_042139015.1. Lineage (NCBI taxonomy): Bacteria > Bacillati > Bacillota > Bacilli > Caryophanales > Bacillaceae > Alteribacillus > Alteribacillus sp. HJP-4. Next base: position 5,914 of record NZ_JBHIKY010000033.1, read on the forward strand.
CACCGGTTGGGTGCAGGGGTGGCAATACTACTTCTGGCTGTGACAAGCATTTTAGCCGTATGTGCGTATATTATTTTTTCTGATTCGCTTGAAGATCAGATTGGGCAGAGCGCTTTGAATGTAGCGAAAAGCGTATCGGAAATGTCCGAAATTCGAGAAGCTTTTGAGGATGACGACCCCTCAGCGACAATTCAGCCGCTCGCAGAGCGTCTTCGGGAAAGCACGGGAGCCCAGTTTATTGTGGTGGGTAATGAGAAAGAAATCCGCTATTCTCATCCGGAAGTTGACAGAATCGGCGATAAGATGGTCGGCGGCGATAATGAGCGGGCGCTTGAGGAAGGGGAAAGCTATGTGTCGGAGGAAACAGGCTTTCTCGGCCCTTCCATACGTGGCAAAACCCCCATTTATAATGATGAGGGAGGGATTATTGGCGTAGTCAGCGTTGGTTTTCTTAAACAAAACGTGAATGGCATTATAGCTGATAACAGCACGGGCATATGGATAGCGTTCCTTCTGCTCGTTCTTCTTGGCATGGCTGGGGCCTATGTGATAGCCCGACGGATCAAAATGAGCTTGTTTGATTTGGAGCCGGAGGAGATCGCCCAGCTGTATGTGCAGAAAGAGGGGGTTTTACAGGCAACCCACGAAAGCATCATTGCTTTTGATGTGGATGGTAATGTAACGTTTATGAACAAGAACGCTGAAAAAAGTGCCTTACGTGAAAAAGACACGGATCACTTTATCCAAAAACTTATCCCGAATGATAAGTTACGCACGGCTCTTCGTAAGGGTGAATCTTTTCATTTGTTGGAACGGCCTCTTGCTTCTGCGGACATGGTTCTGCATATGATTCCGATTATGTACAATGACAGGATAACTGGTGTTGTGGCTTCCTTTCATCCCAAAAATGAAGTGGACCGTTTAAATATGGAATTGTCGGAAATGAGAACTTACTCTGACACTTTACGTGCCCAGACGCACGAATTTTCCAATAAACTTTTCACTATCTCCGGCCTGCTCCAGATGAATAAAACGAAACAAGCTAAAGACTATATTCAACAGGAGACGAGAACCCAGCAGAACCGTATCCAGTTTTTCGTTTCCAATGTGGCGGATTCTGCTGTGGCCGGCCTTTTACTCGGAAAGTATAATCAGGCATATGAAAAGAATATTCAATTTACGATCGATCCGGACAGCAGCATTGCAGATCCTCTTTCTTCGTCAAACCAGCATGCAGTGCTGACGGCGATGGGGAACGTGCTCGATAATGCTTTTGAAGCCCTGCTTTCGTCAACAAAGATCGAAAAAGAGATCAACATTCATTTTACAGATGTGGGAGACCATTTGGTTATTGAGGTTGATGATAATGGACCGGGAATCCCTGAACAGCAAATAGACAGCATGTTCAGCCAAAGGTGGACGACCAAGTCGGAGAAAGGGCACGGGTATGGTCTTATGAATGTAAAAGAAGCACTTGACCGTGTACATGGATCTATCTATTTTGAAGAAAGTGAATTGGGAGGCACTTGCGTTATTTTAAGTGTGCCGAAAAAATCATAGGAGGAAGTAAATGGAGCATTTTGATGTTTTGATTGTGGAGGATGACTTTCGTATTGCAGATCTTATTGCTGCCAGGGTGGATCAATCGGAGACCTTTCAAACGGTGAAAAAAACCAAGACCGGGGAAGAGACGCTTCGTTATTTGCGTGAAGCCAGTGCTTCCCCGGCAGTAATTCTATTGGATGTGTACATACCGGACGTTGCAGGGCTTGAACTGCTTTGGTCTTTAAAGAATTCTCCGGCCCGTGACTCGGAAATAATCATGATTACCGCAGCTACGGAAACAGAAACTATCCGGGAGGCACTTCTTGCTGGAATCTTTGATTACATTATCAAACCAATTGATTTTGAAAGGCTGGATCAATCCCTTCGTCAGATAAGGCAAAAACGAATGTTTCTGCACGAACGCAGCCACATGAATCAGCAGGCGATTGATGCCGTGGTTCATAAAGAAAGTGAGAGCAGCGCAGAGGAATTGCCTAAAGGCATAGATTCCTACACGTTAAAACGTCTTAAATCTGTTTTTGCGGCCGAAACCGAGTCTTTATCGGCTTTTACTGCTGCTCGGTACGCGGGTGTCAGCCGCCCGACTGCCAGAAGGTACCTGGAATATTTAGCAGGTACCGGTTATTTGGAAGTTTCTTCTAACTATGGCGGAGAGCCGGGGAGACCCAAACGTTTATATTATAAAAAATAAGCAAGCCGGCTGTGTGCGATTGCCGACTTGCTTTTCTCATTTATACACCGATGATACCCATGAACCATGCGACGATTAATAATAAAATACTGAAGCCCCAGACCCAAAAGAAAGAGTATTTTAAGTGCTCGCCGATTTCAATTCGTGCCAGTCCCAGTCCCAACCATAAAGCCGGAGCAAAAGGGCTGACCATGGTTCCAATAATATTTCCGATGACGAGGGTATAAATAATCGTCGTGGGTTCAACTCCAAATCCTGAAACGATCTGTTCAATGATAGGCACCAGAGCAAAATAGTAGGCATCTGTACTGAGCAGTAAATCGAACGGAACGCCGAAGAAGCCGATAATTAAATGAAGGTAAGGAACCAGCAGCTGCGGAAGCACATGAACGATATCGTCTGCCATTGCCTCGAGCATGCCAGTCCCCTCAAGAATGCCAAGGAACGATCCGGCTGCCAGAATAATCCCGGCCATCATTAAGGCATTGGGCGCATGGTCTTTAATCCTGGCCATCTGTTCATCAACCGAGCGATAATTTAACGGCAGGGCAATCGCCAGGCCGATCATAAACACAAGCCCGGAAGGAAGGATGCCGCTCATTAAAACAGCAACCAAAGCAATCGTTAAAAGAAGATTGAGCCAAAGTAGTTTCGGTCTTTTCAAAGACTCCTGCATTGATTCTTCGGCCTGCTCGGAAAAAGGAGCTTCCTCCGTAGCAGCTACCTCCATTAAGGCCTGCTCGTCGGTTTCTCTTTTGGCAATTCTCTTCTTCTCTCGAAAACCAAACAAAGCCCCCACGATGAACAGAAGTACGATTTCAACGAGCTGCAGGGGGATCAACGGCCTCCATAATTCCACCGGATCCATGTTTAATACCGAAGCGGCACGGCCAATAGGGCCTGCCCATGGAAGTAAATTCATTACACCAATGCTTAAGACGGTCAAAAGCATTAATAGCAGGGGGCTCATATTTAAACGCTTATAGAGTGGAAGAAGGGCAGGAATCGTGATTAAAAAAGTGGATGCTCCCGATCCGTCGAGTCCCGCGACAATCGCAATGGCTATCGTTGCCATGGCCACGGCGATCACATTACCCCTTGTAAGGGCTATCATTTTATTTATGATAGGCTCAAATAAGCCAGCGTCCTGCATTATCCCGAAGAACAGAATGGCAAAAATAAACATGATCACGACAGGCATCACGGAATCGATGCCGTCTTCGAAATACGTGGTGACATTTTCAAAACCTGAACCAAGCAGAAAGGCAGCTATGATGGGAATCAAGACCATTGCTACGATAGGTGATAATTTTTTCGTTATTAATAGGGTAACGATCGAAATGATGGTTAAAAATCCTAATATGCTAATCATGTTGACCTCCTCGAAAATTGAAGCGCTTTCAAAAAGGTTAACAAATTTTTTATTTGTGGTGTTTTTTTGTACATAATGATTACATTTTGAACATAATGTTTATAAAGTATATGTGTATGATGATAAAATATAAATAATAATAGTTATTTTTTACGAAGATGCTTAGGCTTCTCAAACTCATTCTATTTTTGATTTAGGAACGATGTCTATCTTTGATATTATGGTAGAAGAAATAGTAGTTTTTAATAAGCACGCTGATAATCATAATAGTTGCATATGAAAAGTACCATGGATACTCTGTATTTTCCGCTGGTACTATCCCTATAACGTTTGAATATAATGCTAATTTTTTTAAAAACAATATAATAGTAAACATCTATAGACAATTTTAGAATGATGTCACAAACGCTTGGAAAAATTAATCCCTAGAGTTTTTGATATAAACAAGAAATCAATAAAGTTCACTATGGGAAAAATGTATATATAAAAAACGTTCAAAGAGTAGATGAGAAAAATGGTCTGCTTTTTCTTGTGAATTCAATCGAATCTGGTGAAATTTTTGATCTTTTACCGGTGAAGAATTCAAATATAAAGGCATAATTTCAGTAGAGAAATGTAATGACTGATAAAGCTCTATTTCTACCATTAATACCGCTTTTCGAGGTAAATAATCGCATATTAAAATTTGCAGCTACCCCTTGACAATAAAAAGGCATTGTTATACATTTATGTCAGTCACTACTTACTAACATTTTTTTGTAAATGAGGTTATACAAATGAAAGTTAATAAAAAACAGGATACTTCTGAAAGGATTATGGCAGCTGCCATAGATCTTATGGCAGAAAGAGGTTACAATGGAGTGTCAACTGAAGAAATTGCAACAAAAGCTGGGTTTAGTGAAAAAACGCTGTTTAGACATTTTAAGAGTAAACAAAATTTATTAGAGTCGGCTTTTCATCGCTACCATTATGGGGACGAGATGAAAGAACTTTTTGATAAGAAACTGGTATGGGATCTTCATAAAGATTTACTTATGATTTGTCATAACTACCATCGTATTATGTATCAAAATCGAAAATTGATCCAAATTAGTTCAAGAGAGCGTGATAATCTCCCCGGTTTTCAGGAAACGACGCACAAACATCCTCAACAGTTAAAAGAGTTCTTAACCGAATACTTTAAGGAAATGTATAAAAAGGGCAAGGTAATAGAAACAGATCTTGAAAAACAGGCTATTGCCTTTCTTTATATGAATTATGGGGCAGCTATAGGGAGAATGAACAAAGATCCGATACTGGAGACGATTTCAATTGAAGGCATTATTGAAGAGAGTGTATCCACATTTGCTAGGGGTTTAACCCCCTAGTCATTTTTTAAAAGTATATTGACAGTAAGTAGTGACTGACATTTATTTATCTCAAAAAGGAGGGGATGAGAAATGCCGCATGATATTAAGCGACAAACTGCCGGAAGATTGATGTGTATACTCGTTTTGACGCTTGTTCTATCCGTTATGAGTGCAACGATGTTTAATATCGTGCTTCCTGAGATGGCATTGGATTTAAATCTTTCGTATGCGCAAGTTAGTTGGGTTTCATCAGTCTATATGTTGATTTATGGAATTGGAACGGTCATTTATGGGAAATTGGCCGATAGCTACAAACTCAAAAATTTACTAACATTCGGACTGATTTTTTTTTCCCTGGGTTCACTGGTTGGTCTAATGTCTCAAGCTTATTGGATGGTCCTCCTTGGTCGCATCTTACAGGCGGTTGGGGCCGCTGTTATTCCAGCTTCAGCTATGATTATTCCTGTTCGCTATTTTCCCCAGGAAAAGCGTGGGCAGGCTTTAGGGTTGGTGGCTGCCAGCTTGGCCCTTGGCAGGGTACTAGGACCGGTTGTTCCTGCTTTTATAATGAGTGTTGCTGATTGGCGGTGGTTGTTCTGTCTGCCCCTATTCACCCTATTCTTATTGCCACTCTTTCGGAAATATTTAGATGATGAAGAAAGAGATAGCGGAAACATTGACTGGATTGGGGGCGGTCTTTTTGGGGGAACCATAGCGCTTTTGCTCTTGTCCGTTACAGAAGGGGGATGGCTTCTCGTGATTGGTTCCTTGATGTTACTTTTTTTATTCATTGTAAGGATCCAACGCACCGCAGAACCTTTTATTCAACCTAGTCTGTTTAAAAATAAACGTTATTCACTGGGGGTGTTGATTGCCTTTTTGACTAGTGCAAGTGGTTTTTCAATTCCATTTCTAAGTCCATTGTTGTTATCCAGTGTTAACCATTTATCCCCTGAGGGAATCGGTGTTGTTATGGTACCAGGAGCTATTATATCTGCATTACTGAGCAAGAAAGGTGGTCAATTGGCAGATCGCAGAGGAAATTCCATTCTATTTTACACAGCAACCACTTTGCTGCTGATAAGTCTTATTTTATTGTCCTCTTTTGCTGGTATGTCGCCTGTTTATATCGCTGTCATTTTAATACTTGGAGATCTGGGGCAAGCATTTGTGCTTGTGGCATTGGCCAATTCTATATCAAGAACATTAACGGAGCGACAGATCGGTGTTGGAATGGGTTTCTTGCAGATGATGAATTTTTTGGCTGGTTCTGTTTCGGGAGCTGTTTACGGCAGGTTCGTTGACGTGGGTGCGAGTGTTACTTTAAATCCAATGAATACCCATTCCGGAGCGTTCGTTTATAGCAATATCTATATCACTTTAGCTGGTTTAATGGCAGCAGTATTATTGTTGTACCATTTTCAAATTAGCAAAACGGGTAAACATTATTCTAAAGTAAACCAACATCCTAAGATTGAGGAGATACCATAAGTACAAAAAAGGAGTTGAATAATATGCCTGAAATCAAAGAGAACGAACTTTTTACAGTCATGGTTGAGTTTGAAGTTGAACCAAAATACCAACAAACTTTGATTGATGAGATTACAAAACAAGTTGATCGATACTTTACCCATTTTTCAGGATTTGTTTCTGCAAGCTTTCATGCGAGTGATGATGGGTTCAGAGTTGTTAATTATGGGCAATGGCAGTCAAAAAGTGCCTGGGAAGGAAGATCTCGGGAAACAGATTTTAATATAGTCAAAGAAAAAATTTCTGAAATCATTATCCGATGTGAGGCTAAGACAGCAAAAGTTGATTCTTTTCGAGTTGCTCGAGTGATCGAAAAAGCTTAAGAGCCATACCGAGCACCGTAATAATGTTGTTAAGACGTTATGCCACAAGGGTCTTTCACGTTTTATTCCAAAATGTATTTTATTGGAGGAATGTAAAATGAGTAAAATAGCTATTATAATAGGGAGTACACGTCCAGGCCGAAACGGAGAGGCTGTCGCCCATTGGATATATGAAATTGCGAGTAAACGCAACGATGCTGCTTTTGAAATCGTTGATATTGCAGACTATCACCTGCCACTTCTTGATGAACCAAAGGGAGCAGCATCAGGAGAGTATACAAAGACCCATACCAAGGAGTGGTCGAAAAAAATAGATGCTTTTGATGGCTTTATTTTCGTAACACCTGAGTATAACCACGCAACGTCACCTGCCCTTATGAATGCAATTGATTTTCTGTATAGGGAATGGAACAATAAAGCAGCTGGTTTTGTCGGATACGGGGCTGCTGGTGCTACGACTGCGGTTGAAAATCTTCGAATGATAATGGCTGAGATTCAGATTGCTGACGTACGTAATCAGGTTAGACTTTCGCTCTTTAATGATTTTAATAATTTCAGTGAGTTCAAGCCAGCCCCCTACCAAGAAAAATCAGTTCATGCCATGATTGATCAGGTGATCAACTGGAGTAGTGCATTGGGAGGGCTTCGATGAGTAGGAAGTTTTTGAACGGGAGAAGGTAGCTCGTGCCATTTGTTTAATTGATACAAAGTTCATTTTTAGAAAAACAAAACGATTTTGATAAGTAATAATTAAGATTGAATCGTGCTGAATATGGATAAGGTATAGAAATTTCTATACTTAAATAAAGTAATCCTTTAGTCGTAATATATTCCGAACAAATATATAAATAAGAACTATTCTTTACTATATAATTTTCTACTATACTATTATTGAGCAATATATATTGACTCAACCTTCAATTTAAGATGTAGTTTAGACACAGAACAGCCCATCCATATAAGTTGGGCTGTTTGTGTTTTTCAAATCCCCTAAACTATTCCTTGTTTGATGGTATAAACGCGCTCACTCGTGCTGTTCCGCGGCACACCGGACGTGGCGGGTTTTCATTGACCTGGAGTATTCGTATTTTGACTATGCATTGGCCACTTCTCAATTGGCATTATCCATTTCTTTTAATCGTTCGTCTATAATAAAATCGGCATCTGTATTTTCTGTAATCGATTGTATATCTGAACCATTCAAGACTTCTTTTAAGATCATTCCGTTTTCGGTGAAATCAAATACAGCCATATCTGTAATAAGTCGGCTGACAACTTCTTTTCCTGTGAGGGGCAGCTCACAATCCTTCCGTATTTTTGAATCCCCATGTTTATTTACATGTTCCATGACGATGATGACTTTACGAGCACCTTGAACAATATCCATTGCACCGCCCATGCCCTTCACCACTTTTCCAGGTATCATCCAGTTTGCGAGATCCCCTTTTTCAGATACTTCCATACCACCGAGTATGGCTAGATCAATGTGTCTGCCTCTAATCATTGCAAACGACTCTGCGTTATCGAAAAAAGATCCCCCGCCTTTGACTGTAACCGTTTCTTTTCCTGCATTAATGAGATCTGCGTCCAGGTCGGATTCTACCGGATAGGGACCGATGCCCAATAAGCCATTTTCAGAATGTAAAAACACGTCTAAGTTAGAAGGGATGTAATTAGCAATGAGAGTAGGCATTCCAATTCCAAGATTTACTACCATGCCATCACTAATTTCTTTTACGGCTCTTTTAATAATTGTTTCGCGAGGGTTAGTCATGATCATGTCCTCCTTCAAAAAAATTAGGCTTGTGCTACTGTGCGCTTTTCGATTCTTTTTTCATAAGAACTTCCTTGAAGAATTTCCTGGACGTATAGACTTGGAGTATGAATAAAATCAGGATCTAAATCTCCTATTGACAATAATTCTTCTACTTCAGCAATCGTTTTTTCTCCAGCTGCAGCTACAATAGGATTAAAATTACGAGCAGTTTTTCTGTATACAAGATTTCCAATAGAATCACCTTTCCATGCCTTTACGAGTACCACATCTCCTCTAATAGCTTCTTCTAGAATATAGGTTTTTTCGTTGAATTTTTTATGTTCTTTTCCTTCTGCAATTTGAGTGCCTACACCCGCCGGTGTGTAAAATCCTGGAATTCCGGCTCCGCCAGCTCTTATTCTTTCGGCTAGTGTTCCTTGAGGTACCAGTTCTACATCCAGCTCACCATTTAGATACTGTTCTTCAAAAATTTTGTTTTCTCCAACATAAGAAGCGATCATTTTTTTAATTTGTTTATTTTTCAATAGTAAACCAAGCCCCCAATCGTCCACACCACAATTATTACTCACTACTGTTAAATCTTTTGCCCCGTGATTGGCTAGGGCTGAAATAGCCATTTCAGGAATTCCGCAAAGTCCAAATCCCCCGACAATAACCGTGTCACCATCTTCTATTGCACTAATGCTCTTTTCAAATGAAGTAGATATTTTAGTCACTTTTTACACTCCCTTTTTTCTCAACAATTGATTAATTTCACTTTACATCAAACGCTTACATTCGTAAAATAGATTAATATTATATATTTATTCTAAAATTGAATAAAAGGCGGGAGTTTCATGGAAATCAAACAATTAGTCTACTTCCTAGAGGTTTATAAAGAAAAGAGTTTTTCTAAAGCAAGTGATAAGTTACTTGTTTCCCAACCTTCATTAAGTAAAGTTATACAACAATTGGAAGAAGAACTGCAGATTCGATTATTTGATCGTACCACTCGTCATTTGGAAATAACCGTAGAAGGAGAAATGATACGTACCCATGCCCAAAAAGTGCTTAGAGATGTTGAAGACTTAACAAAGGCTGCCGATGATATAAAATCAAGAAAGAAGGGCAGCTTTAAATTTGGACTTCCTCCTGTAATAGGTTCGAGCTTTTTTCCTCATATAATTGCTTCCTTTCGTAAACAGTTTCCAGAAGCAAAAATGCAGATTATTGAAGAAGGAGCTAAAATTATGGAACAGTCTTTGCTTGAAGGGAAAGTAGATGTAGGGGTTGCTATTTTACCTGTAGATAATGAACAGTTTGAAGTCATCCCAATTGTAGAAAGAGAATTATTACTCATAGTATCAATTAATCATCCATTAGCTACACGAAAAAATGTCAAAATGAAAGAGTTAGAACAAGAAAGTTTTCTAATGTTTCGTAAAGGGTTCTCATTGTATGATCGGGTGAGAGAAGGGGCAATACAGGCAGGGTTTGAACCAAAAATTGAACATGAAAGTACACAATGGGATTTTCTTATCGAATTAGCTACAGCTAATTTAGGAGTAGCTTTTATCCCAGAAACCGTGATAGATAAACTCGACCTTACAGAAGTATCTGTTCTATCTGTTACTGATCCAACTGTACACTGGAATCTTGCAATGATATGGCGAAAGCAAAGTTATCAATCATACGCGGCGATGGAATGGGTATCATTTGTTGAGCGAGTGTTTCAAACAAAAAATTGAAAAAAATTCTCCTCCCTATACTAGTTCAATACAAGGAGGAGTATACAATGAATTTGAATTAAACTTTTATGATTAGAAAAGTGTGAGACCTAGACTTATTACTATACCACTTAGTACAAGCACCCATAAACAAAATCCCATAATATCACGTGCATTTAAACCGGCAATTGCCAATGCTGGAAGAGCCCAAAATGGTTGGACCATATTCGTCCATGCATCTCCCCATGCCACTGACATCACTGTTTTTGCAGGATCTACACCAAGTTGTTTACCGGCTTCAAGCATAATTGGTGCCTGCACAGACCACTGACCACCACCAGAAGGAACAAAGAAATTTACAAGCCCAGCGCTAATAAAAGAAAAGATTGGGAACGTAGCTTCTGTAGAAATAGAAATGAACCATTGCGAAAATTCTTCTGCCAATCCAGATGTTACCATCATTCCCATTATTCCTGCATAAAACGGGAATTGTATTACAATACCTCCTGCATTTTTCACTGCTCTCGATACACTGGCTATAAAATTCTTCGGCGTAACATGAAACACAATGCCAAGAGTTAAGAACATAAAGTTCACAATATTCAAGTCCAGGGTAAATCCATTTGCAGAAAAAAAGTAGATGATATATATAAGCCCTAGTACACCAGTGATCATGGACAACAAAACACTATTTTCAATTTTTTGAGCTGGGGTTTGTTCAGACTTTGGAATTTTTGCTTCCTGATTAGATGAGTCATCGTCCAGTAGTTTCGGGTCAATACTCACTGCGCTTTTTTGATTGATCATAGCCCTATTTAGGATTGGAACTGTGATAAACAAAGCCAAAACTATAAATATATTAGTGGTTGAGAATATTGTCTCACTTACAGGCAATACCCCAATTATATCTTGTGAAAAATGATCTTCAGTTGCTACTGTTAAAGGAATTGATCCAGCTAATCCACCATGCCAAACGATAAAGCCACTATAAGCACTTGCTATTAAAAGCCGGTAATCTACAGTAGGTACTTGCTTAGCTAGCTCTTTTGCAAACAATGCCCCTATTACTAATCCAAATCCCCAACTAATCCAACTAGCCAATAGTGCTACAAGAGTAACTGTAATGATTGCCTGACCAGGATTTTTAGCAATGGATGCAAGTTTTTGTAAGATATTTTTAAAAAAAGGGCTGCTCGCTAAAACGTATCCAGTGACTAGGATCAATACCATTTGCATTGCAAAATCTAACAAATTCCAAAAACCATCTCCCCAATAAATAGTCATATCTATAGGGTTGCTTGGTGTTAATACTAGACCTAATATAAATACCACTAAAGTTAAAATAATCACAAATAAAAATGGATCTGGAAGATAGCGCTGAACTAGCTTCGTCGAAGCATTTGTTAACGTTTTCATTTTTTCCTCTCCTTTTAATTAAAAGTAGAACTTAATTTCTATTACCATACTACAAGCGCTTACATTCGTAAAATAGATAAATATAATAATTTTATTCAAAATTTGAACAAATGTACACACAACATTATCCAAAACGATGATGAAAAGAAAAAACTTATACAGGGAGCTCTATAACGAAATTCGTAAAAGAGGGGTCCTTCTTGATGAAGCGGGTTGGAATGGGTTAAGTGATAGCGAGAAGAAGGAAGTGCTTGCTCAAGATAAAGTGATACAAGAGCGGGGAAACTTGATGTCAGCGGTACAACCTAAAGTGACAGCTGTACGGAATTGGGATAAAAACCTCAAGGTGACGGAAAGGGCAGACGAATATCATGGGCTTCCGCTTGCGGGGTTTTCTGTCATCGAAGCAGAGAATGTGGAGGAAGTAGTGGACCTCGTAGCTAACACCCTTGTGCTGGGGCAAATGGTGTCATTGAGATTCGGCCGTTTTGGAACACGGGAAGTTAAGTGTGAGTGATTAGGCGATTATCACTGGTTCATAATGTTGATAATAAATACAGCTATGTTATTTAATTGACCTTCCAGTCTTTTTAAAAACCACTCAGAGTAATGCTCTAAGTGGTTTTTGACATTAAGATTTTAATCTAACATAAACATAAAATTTCACCAATGTTCTATGACCTTCTATTAATAGTGTGTACAATCCAAGCCTTACCATTACTTTATCTACCCAATTAAATTGGCTTTTACCTTTTTGATACTTGTTAAAACAATAAATACAATGGTGGTGACAAGTAAAAAGGTTATTTGCCATCCTCCTGCATGCAAAAATACAATGATCGTAAACAAAATCCCTAACCAGCGATGCATTTTAAGAATTTTTCGTCCTTTTCTTTTTCTTACCATCCAAACACCTACAAATACCAACGCAGCTAAACATCCAAAACCTATCCAACCTGTGGCTGATTTCCAAATATCGTCATAGAAGTATGGGAGGAAGTAGATACCATGAGCCAGTGCGGTAACAAAAGTCGTAACGCCAAATATAATATGATGGGAGTAAACATATTGAAAGATTCCCTTGTTAGTCACCGATTGGAATAGAGGTGAATGTTTCTTTTGCCTGGACTTGAGTACAAAAAGTGTAAAAGCCACTAAACCAGTCCACGTTGAAAAAATTCCTAACAAATTACTCTGAGTTACTAGCTTAAATCCCTCCCAGCTCAAGGATTCAGAGTGTTGAATAAAGATGAAAGTCCAAAAAATTGAGAGAACGATAAGTATACAGTTAAGTATTTTAGTAATTAATGACCCATATTTCATTTTCCTATAATCCTTTCATATCATGTCCACAATTCATCAACTATCTTCGTTTTACATCAACAAATAGTATAATAACAGCAAAAAATGTCATATTTATTTCATTTATTTACTGATAATATAAGTTTAAATTGATTATTGATGAAACATTCAAAAGTGGTGCGGGAGATGTACGTACAAATTGGAGCACACACTATTAGACGGTTTCCGAAAGTCACCTAGACGGAACATTCTGTGGCATTTATTAAAAAGGAGTTATTCCAGAGTAAGGTAGAAGAATCAAACCCATCCAAATTATATATTAAAAGAAGAAAAAGCACATTTAATTGGCGAAAATAAAAGATAGGAGGGACAAAATTGAAATACAGAAAACTTGGGCAAACAGAACTTGAGGTATCTGTACTTAGTTACGGAGCTTCTTCACTTGGATCCGTTTTTAGAGACATTAATGAAGCGGAAGGAATTAAATCTGTTCATGCAGCCATAGATCAAGGGATTAATTTAATCGATGTTTCCCCTTATTATGGATTGACAAAAGCGGAAACCGTTTTAGGTAAGGCGTTAGTTGACATTTCGCGTGATAAGTATTTTCTTTCTACAAAGGTAGGCAGGTATGGGGAAAATTCATTTGATTTTTCAAGGAACAAAATAAAGCAAAGTTTGGAGGAAAGCCTTCAGCGGCTGGGCACAGATTATGTTGATATTTTATATCTTCATGACATAGAATTTGGTTCTTGTAAGCAAGTGATGGAGGAAGGGCTTCCGGCATTAGAAGACTTGAAAAAGCAAGGTAAAATCCGCTTTTATGGCGTCTCTGGTTTGCCACTGACTATCTTTGAAAAAGTTCTTAACAAAAAAGAGTTGGATGTTATTCTTTCCTATTGCCATTACTCATTAAATGATACATCACTTTTGTCCATTATTCCTTTATTGAAAGAAAAACAGGTAGGATTAGTTAACGCTTCGCCTTTGTCAATGGGTTTGTTAAGTCCTCGTCCTGTGGCTGATTGGCATCCGGCAGATGAAGAAATGAAGCGTATTTGCCATAAAGCTGCGGATTTCTGTAAGGAACAAGGAGAAGATATTGTTAAGTTGGCTGTTCAATATTCTGTTCAAAATGATTTGATTCCTACCACTTTGGTTAGTACGGCAAGTGAGAAAAACATAACCAAAAATATTAAATGGACAGAGGAACCAATGAATAAGGAGCTTTTGGAAGAGGTGCTTGATATCTTAAAACCTATTCATAATAAAACTTGGCCAAGTGGAAATGATGAGTGGAATTAACATCTTTAACTATGTAAGTTCTTACAAATTTTCTCTGAAATAGACACCTTTGCGGAGGGGGAAGGAGGAAATAGGTGAGGAAAACGTGGTTTTACCGCATGTTATTACACTATTTACCTATGTTCTTTTTCATTGTAATTTTTCTGTTTTTTATCTTTTTTCAACTTCTACTCCGATGGGAAGAGCAGCGGCTGAAGATCCGCCGGGCGTGGATTTCGCCCAGTTAGCTGAAGCGCTGCCCACGGAAAGCGAAGGACTTGTCCCCTGCTTTTTTACCATGCAAAAAGGGGCGAGTATCATTTATGATACAGCCCCAAACGTATAGTGTTTACCATGAATTATCAATAAATGTAAATCCATTATGTTCGACATAATTCGATTTTGTGAAGTCATATGGTTCAATAATTCCTGGGGTTTTCCAAAATAGTCCATTAGAATTTGACCCTATTACTTCAAATTCCTTTCCAGCTTTATAGTAAGAGTACCAAACTAATTCACTGCAGTAAGTATAAGGATCTATATCTTTTGGGTTCGATGTTATCCAATAGTCAATATTTTCACCAACAAAATAATGACTTGCTTTTTCAGCAGCCTCTTCTCCTAGAGATGAAGAGTTTGGGCGAATTACTTTTGTTTCCGGATATCTACTATTCCATTCGCTAATTGATATTGTTGTGGGATACGGTTCGCTAGAGCGGCCTGATGTATGGGCGATTTCAGTTGAGCTGATCGCAATTCCTGTATGACCAGTTAACCCTTTGGCTGAACTTGTCTTTGTTATAAAGATATCCCCTGCTTTATAAGTTGCAGCCTCACTATTATCTGGCAGAAAAATAAATACGACAGTAATTCCCATAATAAACAGAATAGAGATTCTTTTGAAAAGCACCATAAAATTTCCTCCTTTGTTTATATTTAATATAAAATGCCAAACGCTATTATACTATAATTAGCAAAAAACGGAAATGTTCTGAGTCAAAATGGGAAATAGTTAAATACAAACTATATTGACCTAATTTGATAGAGGTGTTCATGAATGAAATCAATTACAGGCTGCAGCTTAACCAAATCCTCTCGATAATTTTTAAGAGAGTACCTTTCTAATATCTTAGCGATTAAAATCGTCAAACATCCTTTCAAACGAATTCCACTCTGCCCTTCTTGAACGCACCATAAGTAATAATCTTCCATCCAACTATTGGGATGTGCAACGTCGCTGCAGGAATTTATTCGGACCATAACAAGCTCTGAAAGTTCGTTGAAAAGATCCATTCTATCCTTTGGTAAGACCATCCCATACTTTTAGACATTTTTTAATTATTTATTTTATCACAAGAAATTGTAAGGGTTATCAAATATTACTATTTGACATGAAGTGCTTACTCTCTTACATTTCTATTTTTATACCCGCTTTTTATAATAGGAATAACTAATGAGTTGGAGGGGATTTTTATTACTATTCAGAATCCTAAGGTGGTTGTGTTAGGAGCAGGGAGTTTGTTTTTCGGTCGTGAGTGTATTTGGCAGATGGTGCATTCCGAACATCTAAATAAAGGTACTCTAGCTTTAGTTGATACAAATGAAGAAAGGTTAAATAAACTGGTTCGTTTGGCCAGAATGGTAGTCGATGCTAATCAAGTAGAATTGAAGATTGAGGGATCGTTGGATCGTAAGCAAGTTCTTCAAGATGCGGACTTTGTTGTTCTTAGTTTTGCAAAAGATACGGTGAAATACAGGGGAATAGACTGTGAGATTTCTGAAAAGTATGGAATCAGAATGTGTTCTGGAGACACTATCGGACCAGGTGGAATTTTCCGAGTGATGCGCGAGCTTCCCATGATTATGGATTGTGCAAAGGATATTGAAAAAATGTGTCCTGATGCTTGGGTTATAAACTATATTAACCCATCAACAGTTAATGGAATAGCTTTAAAAAAGTATGCACCGAATTTAAAGTCTTTTGCTTTGTGTGATTCGCACCATATGCCACATAAAAAAATTATCTATGCTGAACGAGCAGGGATAATAAATGATAAAAGTGAGTATTCAGAAGAAATCGATCGTAAGTTTAATTTGAGTATCGCTGGAGTCAACCACTTCACTTGGCTATTAAATGCAGAGTACGAAGGAAAAGATCTTCTTCCTACTATTGCCGAGTCGTTGAAAATTTCGGCGGAGAAGGAAACAGTAGGTGGTGATACAGGCGCTAAGGCTTTATACAATGATGCAATCAGCTATCAATTGTATGACATTTTTGGCTATGTTCCAACTTGTACAGCTCATACAAAGGAGTATGTTCCTTATTGGCAGGGGCTTGGCCGTTTGAAAGATTCGATACCCCCATTATCAATTTGGGAAACGGAAGACCGTTATAAGCGTCATGATATGATGTGGCGGCAGATTGATAGTTTCCTAAGCGGAGAAACACCAATCAGCGAGTATATGAATACTTTTGGTCCTGACCATGCGACAGATATTATTGAAAATATGGTTGGTGGTCTGGGGAAGCCATTTTATATAAACACACTTAACCAAGTCGCTGTAGAAAATATGAACGATGATTCCTTTCTCGAACTGTTATGTGAAGTCACAATGGATGAAATTAAGCCTCTGCCAGTTGGAGAAATGCCTCGCGGGATCCGCGGTATGCAGGAGCTAGTACTGGATACACATGAATTAACAGTTGCAGCCGTTTTAGAAGGCGACCGCAAAAAGCTTCGAAGGGCAATGCTGACCGACCCTCTCGTTAATTCCATCGCCGATTCCGATCAAATCATAGAAGAACTTTTAGATTTGGAAAAAGATGTTATTCCCAGGGATTGGTATGCAAAGGATTTTGCATAACCTTGCCTACTAATGGAATGCATTTTCAAAATAGGTTTCTAGAATATGAGCCACAAAACAGTCCGGATGCCAGAGCCGTGCCAAGATTAAACTGCCATACCCCTGTTGACTTCAGGGATATGGCAGAATAGGTATTTTTCCTTTTTCCCATTCCTTGGGTTAGTTCAAAGAAGAGAGAGTAGGTTTAATTTTTGTTAAGCTGCATCGTCCGTATCCTTTTTGTTATCATTTGATTTTGATTTGAAGCCGATCAAGAATGGGAGAGCAAGGATGAGAATGATTGCTGCGATAACGGTAATATTGGATTCGAGAATATTGATCAGACTACCAAATACGATTCCAATTAAACCAAAGTCAGCATCTCCGAACGTTGTTCCCTGGAACCCTAGTGAACCTAAAACCGGTAATAAGAGGGCGGGCAGGAAGCTGATCATTACACCGTTCGCCATGGAGCCGATAATAGCACCTTTTCGACCGCCGGTTGCATTACCGAAGACTCCGGCAGCTGCACCTGTGAAGAAGTGGGGAACCAGTCCGGGAACGATTACTTTTAATCCAAGTAAAGGTAAGAAGAGCATGCTGATTAGACCAGCGATGAAGCTGCATAGGAAACCGATGATGACGGCGTTTCCTGCGAATGGAAAAATGGCTGGACAATCAAGCGCAGGCTTAGCGTTAGGGACGATTTTATCGGCAATTCCTTTAAAGGCTGGGACAATTTCACCAAGCAGCATACGTACTCCGGCTAAAATGATATAAACACCTGCCGCGAATGTAAGACCTTGCATAAAGGAGAAGACCAGGAAGTTCTGTCCGCCGCTTAATTCTCCTTCCACGAAGGCTGGACCGGCTGCACCTCCAACGACAAAGAACAGGAGTACCATGGTTAACGAGACGGACACAGATGTGTCTCTGAGAAAGCCTAGTGATTTTGGAACTTTGATTTCCTCTGTCGATTTTGAACCTTTTCCGACAGCCTTGCCGACTAGAGCGGATACGAAATAGCCAATCGATCCGAAGTGGCCTATGGCAAAGTCATCAGAACCAGTGACTCTCCGGGTGAAAGGCTGAAGCATCGCTGGAGAAAGAACCATCAATGCCCCAAGAATCACCGATCCAAGAATGATCATCGGTACACCGGAAAAACCTCCAGTGATTAAGATGACAGCGATTAAACATGCCATGAACATGGTATGATGTCCAGTTAAAAAGATATATTTAAAAGGAGTGAATCGTGCAAGCAGAATATTAACAATCATACCAAACAACATGATCATAGCTGTCTCTGTACCAAAGGATTCCTGTGCAAGGGCGACGATTGCTTCATTGTTCGGAATCACTCCGTCAACAGCAAAAGCTTCGTTGAACATGCTGCTGAACTGATCCAGGGATTGAACGAGTACATTCGCCCCAGCCCCAAGGATGACAAATCCCATTACCGTTTTAAGGGTTCCTGAGACGACATCTCCAGAATTTTTGCGCTGCACAAGGAGTCCGATTAAAGCGAATAGGCCGACCAGGATCGCAGGTGTGCCTAAGATATCCTTCATTATTAAATCAATCATTTTTAACGCTCCTTTTGTTTTTCGTGGACTTACATATTTTGTTCTAAGGCATCACGAAGCTCGTTTTTATCCATCAAGTTCTTCAGCTTCACGATATTTTTCTTGCCATCTTCTAGATTTTCGACAATATCTTCTGACCCCAAGAAGATATCGGCTTGTTCAGTCTTGGCGGTTGTTAAATCCGTATGTGAAACATCTGCTTCTTTCCCCATCTCCTTAAGTGCTGCTTTCACGTTCATTTCTACAATCATGCTGCTGCCTAAACCATTTCCACATACAATTAATACTTTTTTCATAATGGATTCCTCCTCAGATTTTTTAAACCTCGACTGATTGATGGATTAATTCCATCACGGTTTTACTATCACTTGCTGAAATTAACTGCTCGACATTGTCTTCATTCGATAACAATTCCGTGAGCTGGGCTAATGCTTTTAAATGGCTTTGATTATCAATCGCTGCTAGTACGATGACTATCTGAGCGCGATGTTTCTCTTTTTCCGAGAAATAAACAGGTTCTTTCAATCGTAGGAAACTCATCCCCAGCCGTTCGACCCCTGATTCTGGGCGCGCATGAGGGATGGCAATCCTTGGTGCGATGACAATGTAAGGTCCTAACTCGTCCACATTATCAATCATCGCCTGAACGTAATGCGGTCGAATCGATTGCTGGTCTATCAGTGGCTGAGCAGCTACACTGATTGCTTCTTGCCAGCTGTTTACATGTTTTTTTAATTGGATCGTTTGTTCCGTCAATAATTCATTGAGCATAGGCTGTTTGAGCTCCTTTGTTCGCGGAGTATTTTTTTCTAAAAGGTGAACCAACTCTCTTTTCAATTCGTCTTTTTGATGAATCGTCGCATGGCGTTCGATCACATCAAGCAGGTGATCGGTAGAATTCTTCTCTGGCAGCTTCGAATCGAAAAGCTCATTCATCCGTTGTATGACCCGTTCCTTTTCGATATTAGTCAATATGGCTGGAACGTGAACAATGGGAATGTTTATCGGTTTAATATAATTCGTTGAAAAGATCACATCCACCTGATGTTCATTCTTTTGATATTCCCTCATCGATAGGGTGGTGATGACATTCAAGCCGGTAATCAAATTTTCCAATTGGGTGCGTAACATGTTGGAGGTCCCGATCCCATTCTCACAAACGATAATGGCTCTCAGCCTGGTTTCGACCTGCTTTTTCTCTTTTGTCAGCCAGCCTCCGAAGTGTAATGAGATGTAAGCCACTTCTTCATCCGGAATCGTCTTTCCAACATACTGTTCCAGGTGCCTCACCACTCGTTTCGTCAAATGGAAAATGTCTGGATAGGTTTTTTGAATGGTGTCAGCTAAATCATTCGCGATCTGCACCCCGTACTTAAGTCGGTAATACGTCGGTTTGATATGAAAAATCAGGTTTTCCCTAAGTCCTTCCTTATCGTCAAACACTATACAGGAATAAAGTTGAAAATCAGCAATCATCTGTTGAACGACTTCTTTCAGGCCGGACAGCTCTCGATCGGTATAACGGCTGAAGTCATCCTGTTGTACTTTAGAACCCAACAGGTTCATGGTAATAAAGCAAACCTCATCTTCTGGGAAGTCAACCTCCCATAATTTTTCAAGTTTATTCGTAATGAGTAAGGAAGCCTGGTAAGCTTCTGTTTGCTGCAATACCTGCTTTTCTTCAGGCTGAACAAGAATATAATTCTGTAACTTGATTCTCTTCATAATTATCAAGATCTGTAAGGAAAGGATTTCCACCATTTCATCTGTCAGAGTCAAGCCTAATTCTTTTTCAGCTTCAAAAAGAAGGTGTCTCACTGAACGCCGCTGATCGGTCTCCTGTGACCATGTATCAGCTTCTGGCTGGATCATCTTATGAACCTCATTCCTGACGTTCTGCCAATCCGGGTGCGAGATGATTATCGCCAGCATATTGGAAAGCATCGTTCTTTTTGCATCCTCAGGACCAAACAAGCGATATCCTGAACCTTTTTGGTAGTACAAATGCAAACCAGCTTCACAGCACTCTTGCTTGATAGATTTAATGGATTTGGCGATTGTCCCACGGCTCATGCTTGTCAGATCCATAAACCTCTGCATCGAAGCATCTTGTTCTTCTAATAAAATTATTGCTTTAAGCAGGATTTCACGTTCCTGCTTTGATAAATGATACTGGTAATCTTCAAAACTCTGATCCTGATGAACCATCAGTTTCGTTTTCGAGGCATGTGGCAAAAATAAACCCTTGCCATGTTTACTTTCAATTGGTTCTAGCTTCTGAGTCCTTAACCAACTGTTAATCTGATCGAGATCATAATAAATCGTACGTTGTGATACGTTCATTTTGGCAACAATATCTTTCGCCGGGATCGGGTCAGTCGATTGTTGTATGATGGATAATAAGTGTGCACGTCTTTTATCCAGTACCATGAGGATCCCCCTTGTTTTATCCCTTAAGGTGTCATTTTTGCAGAATTACACATGTGTTAATTCGATGATCATCTTGTAAGCTTAGTATAGAGCATCATTATAAGTATTGTAAGAGTTTTCAGTGTGTAGAGTTTGTATATCGTTATTTTGCAATATTAAACAGTTGGGTTTGGTTTGAGATTAATAATTGAGAAATTTGTATAATGAAGAGAGAGTATATCTGAGGCGTTAATTAGGAATTCAGTCAAAATATGGTGAAGTGGATGGGGGTTGGATTACAATTAGAAGAAGTGTATCTCACAGATGAAGTCATACTGCTAAGAACGAGATTTCTAATCTTAACTGACGAGATTTCACCGGAAGAAGCGATAAGTATTTATGAGAACCTTGGAAATGGAATATCTTATGAAAAAAAACTAACCTTTCATGGCATTAAATATCTTCACCGAATCGATTCTTATTTTGATCCATATGGATACTTATCACTAAAGCATCGTTTAAAGCTTGAAATAGCAAGAGAGCATTATAAATTGAAAATACCTCAAAAAAGTGCATTTCTGCTGTATTCCAATTAGTGTTGAATGCGGACTCTTTCATTACCTAATAACAAGTATGGGGGAAATCTAATGAACATACATAATATACTGGTTGCAGGAAACTATGAAAGGGAATTCCAGGAACAGTTACCAGCTAATACACCTCAGAGCTTTCGTTTTAAGCAGATTGATGAAATTACAGAAGTGGATTTGTCATGGGCAGATGCCTATGTCGGCTTTAATCCATGCCCAGGCTTTCACCTTGCCGGAATTAAATGGGTACATTCGTTTAATGCTGGTATAAATAACTATTTGGAAATGGAGGGATGGAAGGAACATGATATTCTTCTAACCCGAACTGTCTGCGCGTTCGGACAGAAAATAAGTGAGTATTGTTTAAGTTATGTTTTAAGGGATCTTCAATTACATCACTACTTTGAAATAAAACAAAGGGAGAAGAAGTGGGACCCAAAAACTCCTCAAATGGTAAAGGATCAAACGATTGTCATATTTGGTACAGGGGAAATTGGACAGACGGCAGCCAAGGTATTTTCAAGCTTTGGGGCTACCGTATTCGGCGTCTCGCACAGCGGCAGGCAAAAGGAGCATTTTCACAAGGTGAGGAAAACCAGCTCTGCAAGCACGCTGACTGCACAGGCAGATTGGATTATCAGCACTTTGCCTTTGACAAATGAAACGAGTAAGTTATTTGATCGTGCGTTTTTCAGCAATTTAAACGGCGCTGTCTTTATTAATGTCGGAAGGGGTCATACGGTAGATGAGCAAGCGCTCATTGAAGCGCTAAATTCCAGAAGGGTCCGTTATGCGGTGTTAGATGTTCTGGAAACAGAACCGCTGCCAGAAACTTCAGAGCTGTGGAACAGAGACGATATATTCATCACCCCTCACATATCAGCCGTGACAGAGCTGAATGAAGCGATAGCATGCTTTGTGGACACATTGAAAAGAATCGAAAATAATGAAGTTTTACCTAATAAAGTAGATTTATCGAAAGGATATTAATATATAAGTAGGAACTATTGGTGGAGAAAAAAATATCGATTGGAGGTCTTGAATGAAAAATACAAACCATCGAAATTATGAGAAGTCCCCAGGCACTGAACCATTTATTGGAAAATTTTACAATGTGGATGGGCGGCGTCTGGTACTAAAATTTGCTGGATCTGGCAGCCCCGTTGTAGTGTTTCTACCCGCAGCAGGTATGACTGGCTCAAGATATAATGATACAAGAATGGGGAAACCTTATGTCAGCCGTACAGTGCTGCCCACGGAAAGCGAAGGACTTGTCCACTGCATTTTTACCATGCAAAAAGGGGGCGAGTATCATTTATGATACAGCCCCTTCTATTATTAAAATTACATTTGTACTGCAAAATTGTCATGGTTACATACCTTTGTGAAACATATATTGCCTGGGGGAAATGCCTCCTCCCGGTTAATTTAAAATCCTTGAATATTTTAGAGCTCCGATTAATGACTCAAAATCTTCGTTTACTTGGTTAATAACTGCTTCTTCTTTCCCTTCGGTGGAAAGGCTTGGGTTAATTTCTAACAAATGCCCTCCTTTAAAAGTGATCTCCATTCTTTTTGGAGGGGTGTTGTTGTTAGACCTATACTGCTCAAAATATTCCTTCATGCTAATGATTTCGTCTGTAAACCATGTTTCCTTTGTCACGTTATTAGTTGCGTCCACACTTAAAACTGTGAGGGTACCATCCTTTCTGTTCACGATGAAGAGTTTATTCTCTTTAGGAGTAAGAACTTCTAAAGGTTTGTAGTTGTCTGATTCGAATACCTCTTCTGTAAACTCTAAGACAGCGGCAGAACGTAATTGTTCAAGAGAAGTATTACTTAATCTTTCGAAAATGCTGATTCCCATTAAAATCAAACCTCCTATAATATATTTTATATTATAAAAATACCCAATATTTTCAACCCAAAACCTATATATTGGAAATGAATCTATGTAACTATCGACTTAGTCAACTAAAGATTGATAGTCGATTTTTCTCGACAATATTTATCTATAACCAAAGTTCTATTTAAGTGAATTTAAAGGTAACATTTTCTTTTTTGTGGAATTCTTATAGTAATGAATAATATAAAAACCATTTTTCAGGAGGTACTATGAATAATAAAGAAGTAATATTAGAACAGTTACAAGCTTGTCAAGAAAATACGTGGTTTGTATCGTTACTACACTCAGTTGACGGACTTACCGAAGAACAAGCAAATTGGACGCCAACCGACACATCTAACTCGATTTTCGAGATAGTAAATCACTTAATCTTCTATAATGAACGGTATTTAAATCGGTTCAAAGATATCCCAAATGAAAAAAATGATGATAACAATACGTTTAAGAACAGAAAAGACTTAAAATGGAATGAGGCTGTCATGAAGATAACAGAGATTATGAGTGAATGGACCGATGCTGTGAAGGAAGCTGATAACAATAAATTCGATGAAAGAGTATCTGAACTTGCGCACCTGACTATTCATACTACATACCATACTGGACAAATCATATTTATTAGGAAGCTGCAAGGAATTTGGAAGCCAGATGAGGGAGTCATTGGATAAACTCTTCTGCTTCTTAAAGTAGAAACCATTCTACTTTTATCATCTGGAGATGCCAGCAAACTATTACTTGCTCTATTAGCATTAAATACATTTAAATGGATCACTACGCCATAAGAAATTCATAATAAAAGTTAAACAAAGCCTGTATCTAGAATTACTCGGTGATCTAAGATACAGGTTTTTTATCCATGAGATTTCTATTCTATTTTTAACTTAAAGTGAAGATATTCTAGCGGCTGCAAAATGCGATCCGGTTTCTGCAGTAGAGATTGTGCCGGCTGTGCTGCTTTGAGCATAAATTTCTACTCGGTCTCCTGGGCACAGCTGAAGTATATCACTAACTGCTGCGCCATTTAAGAATGGTACAGGACCAAAGAAATCGTTATCAATAGAAATTGCTGGTTCACCGTTTACCCTAATCTCGATTCGGGTTCTATAGTTTACATTTGGGTTATCAGGGCTGAATCCTATAAACGCAACCAAAAAATAAATTCCTCGTGAAGATGGTTTAAATGTTGAAGTAGCAGGCTTATATTCATTTCCCAGATCAAATTGTACAGTTGGAAATACTACTTTCACAAACGTATCAGCAGGAAGAGTTTGTGTAACGGTTTGATTCACGGCACGAAATGCTGAATCTTTAATTAAACAATCAGTGTCACCGTCAAGTCTTTTTGAACATATACTGCTCATTAATTTTGAACACTTTTCGCTTGAAACAAAGTTTCTCGATGTTTAATGCGGTGGCTGTTGCCATTTAAATGAATAACCTCCGAACGATGG
>NZ_JBHIKY010000034.1:0-30258 GCF_042139015.1 Alteribacillus sp. HJP-4
AGATCATCCCCCTCAATTTTCATGGGGTGGTACGTCGATGATAGAAGAACAAGGAGAAGTATTCCCTGCATTCTCAGTGAACACCAGGCATGCCGGGGTTGAGATGTTGGCAAACGCACATCAACATATTCACCAAACTCCGGTTGACTATTCTATGTCTCCTACTGTAACAGATGGGGGATGGTTAGCGGAGGCCGGCATCCCTACTGTCCTGTACGGCCCGGGCACACTAGATCAGGCACATGCTGTTAATGAGTCGCTTGATCGGAACCAGCTTCTACGGTTCACAAAAACCATGGTCACTTTTTTATATGACTTGTTTCAACATGCTGAGCGAAAAGATGATATGTGAAGTTTACCGATCGTCTGTATAATCATGCTAAACCAATATGGGATGCCCATCTGAACACCCAATTATAAAGGGCATTAAGAATGGAAGTTTAGAGCTTGAAAAATCCAAATTTTTTTGTGGAGGAGGATTACTCTTATATTTAATCGACTATTGCCGGGTATTTGCGTTAGGAAGCGTGAAGGCAACTCGTTTAGATGCCATGGCCTTGTTTGCTGATTTACTGCATTCTACCCTGAACGAAGAAATGGACCTGCATCGAAACTATGCTGGAAGACTTGGAATCAGCAAGGACGAATTAGCACCAATCCTTCTTCTACACTTCTAGATTATACAAGCTACATGCTGAACAAGGCACATCAAGGATCGAAGGCTGAGATAGTAGCAAGTGTGCTTGCCTGTACGTGGAGCAACATCGTTCTCGTGCAGGCACTGAACGAAAATGAGGAGGCGAGTGACCATGTTGGGACATGGCTTACCACAAGAAAATGCGGTTGGAGAAATCGGATCTACTGAACAGCTGAAACGAAATGAACCTATTTAAAATTAACTTACATTCACTAGCAAGGGAGATGGAGGAAAGATGGAAAAAGGGTTAAAGTTGACAGATATTTTAGTAACCATCATCATCGCACTGATATTTGGGGTGATTTATAAATTGTGGGGACCGCTATATGGAGTGGTTGCTACATTGGGACTTCATCTGGAGCAGTTGATTTATGGCATGTGGTTCATAGCGGCGGTAGTTGCTTATTTGATCATACGAAAACCTGGAGTAGCTCTATTGGCAGAGGTTGCTGCTGCCCAGGGTGAATTCTTATTTGGAGGAGAGTGGGGAGTAGCTACTCTCCTCTTTGGACTTGGGCAGGGACTTGCCGCTGAATTGATTTTCGCAGCGTTCCGTTATAAGCGCTATGATATGGTGATTGCATCTTTAGCAGGTGTCGCAGCTGCGTTCGCTTCAATCGGTATTGACTTTTATTACGGTTACATTGGGGACTTGGCGCTTTGGAATATGCTGATTTTACTTGGAACAAGAATAGCTGGTGCGATTCTGATTTCTGGTATTTTCGCTCATCTTATTGTTCAAGCATTAGAAAAGACAGGTGTTACCAACCTTGTACGTCCAGCTACTAAAGAAGATTATCAGGCTTTAGATTAGCAGGGGGGTTAATATGACAACGATCTCTAGTATGACAAACATGCGGTTGAAGTTTCCCGGTGTGGAATGTTTGTTGTTCAAGGATTTCTCCCTTTCTTTTGACAAGGGAGAAAAGGTATTGATACTTGGACCATCCGGTTCTGGAAAATCGACGATTTTACAAGTCTTGACGGGACTTATCCCTAATGCGGTGGAAGTACCAATGAAAGCAGATGCCCTAACCATTCCAGAATCCTGGGGATTTTTATTTCAAGATCCAGATTCCCAATTTTGTATGCCCTATGTAGATGAGGAAATCGCATTTGTATTAGAAAACCTTCAGATTCCTCGGGAAAAAATGAATCATTATATTGACTATTATCTACAGATAGTGGGATTGGAATTTGCTGACACCCATACGAAAATCCAGGAGTTATCCGGGGGGATGAAGCAGCGGCTGGCCATTGCCTCGGTGCTCGCCCTGGAACCCGAGGTGCTATGTTTAGATGAGCCGACAGCCATGCTGGATCCGGAAGGTACAATGCTTGTTTGGGAGACGATTAAGAACGTAGGAGAAGAGAAGACCGTAGTAATCGTCGAACATAAAATTGAACAGGTGGTCGATTTTGTCGATCGTGTTATCCTTCTCGATGAAAGTGGGACAATCATTGCCGACGGGTCAAAACAGAAGGTGTTTGATCAACATAATCACGTGCTTATCGAACAGGGGATTTGGTACCCCAGCGTTTGGGAGGACTACATTCATGAGAATGGCAGGCATATTCCACCACCAGTAAATTCAGCTAATGCAAAACTGGCTGTTCATTTATCCGATTTTTCAGCTTTTAGAGGAAAAGTTGCAGCCCTCCATGTGGAGGAGGCTCGTGCTCATCCAGGGGAGTGGATAACGGTTCTTGGCAAAAACGGGGCAGGAAAAAGTACTCTGTTGCTTGCCATGATGAAATTGATAAAGACCAGAGGCACTTATTACATTCTTGAACAAGATTATAAGCGGATCAAACATTTGGCTGATTATGTCAGCTTTGTCTTTCAAAACCCTGAATTTCAATTCGTTACGAATTCTGTCTATGAGGAAATCGCATTCAGCCTTCATTTAGCAAAATGGGAGCAGGAGACTATTTCACAGCGTGTCAACCAGATGCTAAAGATTTATCATTTGGAGGAGCATAAACAAACACACCCTTATCAGTTATCCATGGGGCAAAAGCGAAGGTTGAGTGTCGCTGCTTCGATTGTGAAAGAACAGCCAATTATTCTTTTGGACGAACCTACCTTCGGCCAAGATGCAAAAAACACATTTGCAATTTTAGAACAGCTAGAACAGTTGAGGGCTCAAGGGACCACCATTATTATGGTGACCCATGACCTGAATATAGTGAAATACTTTGCAACGAAAGTCTGGGAGATGAACCACGGGGAACTTGTCAAAGAATTTCCTGCTCCAAACTATATAGAAACATTACATCCAACAGTTACTTCATAGGGAGGAAAGCGATGACAATGGACATTTCTTACAATGAAACATGGCTTCATAAAATTAATCCGAGCTTGAAATTACTAATTGTGGTTCTCTTATTCATTCATCTGTTGATGATTCATAATACTAATATTCTTATCAATAGTATGATAGGAATGCTCGTGCTCTACTTGTTCTTTACCGGTCACCCATGGAAGCGTTTATTGGTGATTTCTGTTCCGTTTCTCTTAATTTTTCTTACATCGTCCACATCGATGATATTTTTTGGGAAAGGGGAGATCACGTGGGCCAAGTGGGGACTGGTCCATATTACCGAAGAGAGTTTTTTCCGGGGATTACATTTAGGCTTTCGCGGGATTATCTTTGCCGTATTAGGAATTGTTTTTGTCCTAACAACTCGGCCTGTGTTTCTCTTTTATTCCTTAATGCAACAATTAAAGCTGAAACCGAAATATGCCTATAGTTTTATGGCTGCCATACGGTTGATTCCGTTGATGATTGAAGAGATGCAAACTTTGCATTATGCCCTGAAAGTCCGCGGTGTTCAAGGGGAAAAAGGGCTAAAAGGATTTTATAACAAACTTAAATCCTATTCGATTCCTCTTCTTTCCCAAAGTATCAGAAGAGCCTATCGGATTGCGGTGGCCATGGAAGCTAAGCGCTTTTCTACCCACGGAAACCGAACGTATTTCTATCGGTTAGGTTTTTCTAAATTTGATGTCATCTTTCTGTGCTATCTTCTAGTAATCATTCCATTATCTTATGTTACAGCTATACACTTTCCCTACTTTACCATCACGGATGTTCGTTATGGTGGTTAAAAGTGAAGAGGAGGACAATAAATAATAACAACTTTACGATCGGCTTTTTTCATGTTGTTCTCTTATTTTTAAACAGGCAGCTCCATTGCTTTTGTTTCAGGAAATTATGGCGAGATGTCGGCCATTCCAAATTCATTAAGAGCCTTATCAAGTCCCCCGAAGGTCGACACGGCAGTACGACCATGGGAAATCATATTTTTACCCTTTCATTTTGCTCGACATAGTTGGGTACAGAGCCACGTAAAAAAACCTCAAGTACCGAAAAGATCTCCAGGATGACAGTTAATAGACAGAAGGTGACTCTTAAAACGAATTTTCAACCGCTTAATTCTTAATTCGGCCATTTTGAATAACTGGTGTTTCGAGATATACCGAAAGGAGCCAAACACACCTCCTAGGGGTAAAGGTAGCATCCGTTAATTTTGCCGCCATTTCTCTCTAAAAATAACTAAACTCGCCTTAAAGACGGGCTTACTTCATAGTGACAATCTTTTATCTAAATCTATCTCAAATCGTCCGTAAGGAGTAATATGGTTATAAATTAATGGAGAAAGTGCACGTAAATCATTAGGAGACATCTTATCAATCCATCCGTGATCCTTCATCGTATTTTGGATTTTCAACGTGTTTATATAAACCAAACTGTTCTGAAGAAGTTGAAGAGATAACACAGCAACTTCCTGATCCTCAACCTGGTTTTTCTGGAGTTCACCACTGTTTCCAAAGAAGATAAAACCAACTGCTGAATTCCAGTTCTCGACCACGTTTAATCCCTCATTAATCTCTTGTCTGATTTCTTCGTACATTAAGTAATCACATAAAAAAATAGTTTTGATAGCCTTTCCGAGTTCACTCAATGCTTTATAAACCGGGTGACTCTTGTTTTTGCTAAACCGTTTCAAAATGGCTTCGGTTTCGGCTGTATTAAACTTTAACGCCGTCGCATACTTCACCATTTGATCATATTGCTGCCGAATAAGACCCCAGTCAATCGGCTTTTGCGCCATAACCGGCTGCAAATTCAGATAGGCATCGGTCATTCCATGATGCGGTTTATATAATTTCTGTCGACCAATATTTTTAAAACGAGGCATAAGCTTGAATCCTAACAGGTGGCAAAAGGCAAATCCGATTTCACTTTGACCGTGTGTATCGACATAGTTACGGTCAACTTCTTTTTCAGTTGCGTGATGCAGAAGGCCCTGAATCATCGAAGCCACTTCTGACGATAAGCACGTTTTTAATTGAGAGTGAAAACAGACCGACTGGTTTTCAACGTGCCAATAAATCATAACGCCTGTCCCACGATAACGAGGATGCCACTGGCTCATAAGGTTCTGATCCCACGCACCAACCTTTTTGGAATCAGAGGCGCAAGATGTTGTTGCCTGTCCCCATACATCCTCCACACGTTCTTTGAGAATGGCATTCACCACTTGAACATTGGCTGCCTTTAGGTTTTCGGGATGGATATACTTACGTTTCACATAAAGCAAGTTATCGTAAGTGACATCAGGATTCCCGGCAGCCATTCGTTTTAACCCCATATTAGTTCCCAATCCATACAAACAAAGAAGCAGGCGCTTTTGAATTTCTGATCGATTCAACCGTTCGTATCTTGCTAAACTATGAAAGGCGCCGGTAAAGTCCGTTCGGAGGTCCGTTTCCTTAAACATATCAATCAATTCTAATAGCCACCAACGTTTCGCTACCACTTGTTTGAGTTGAATGAGCCGTTCCGGTTCTGGTTGAGGTTCTAGCGGTGAGACAGAAATCCAGCCGTTACGGTAGTTGCTAATCGAAACTTTTGGATCATTCGGGACCGATTGATTCAATTGCCCCAACTTGTTGTCTAATTCTTTCTGTAACTTGGAGATGATAGAATCAACGTCCATGGAAAGATCTAGGGCATCATAATACTCCTGACGTTTTTTCTCAAAGTCGGTTGGTAAATCTTCCTCAGGGTCCCGATACCGATCAGCGCCTACTACCCAAATTTCCTTACACCGAAGTTTATCTCGCAGGGATTGTAATACGGATATTTCATAATTGATACGATTAACTCTAGAGTTTCCCTTTGTATCTTTTTCTAGAACTACCTTCATAAACTTCGATGGAACGACTTCATCTATAAGTATATCATCGTCAATTGGAAAATACTTTTGTCTCGTTCCTATGTATTTCTTCACCAAATCTAGCGCTTTAATCACAGGCTGGTGTTTGGGGTTGTTGGAACGGAACTCTAAAATACTTAATAGGTCTGTAATTGCGGTGCGATAGGAATGACTGTAAGAACTACGCATTTTGTAATACACTTTTTCTCGATAAACATTCTTATTGTACTTCAGTTCCTTTAATAGATCCTGTGCAGTTTCTTCATTCATCACGGAGAATAAAATTTCCTTGACCACATTCTCTTGATTGTCTAACATCTCTTCAAGCAAAGTAGCCATGATATTGTTCTTCCCACGAACCCGCTTGATTTCTTTTAATAGCTCTCGATCCACTTTCTTTTCTGCTTGTCCGTTGATGTTATGTGTAATAGTCATTAGTAATTCAACCAGTGAATCTGTAATCTCCCGGCAACGGGACCAAAAGAATGCAGATAACAAGGTATAGCGAACTTCTGGAGGATGACGGCGCCGTTCATTCGCCTTCTCCGAGATCGCCCGCAACCGATACTTTCGCAACATCTTGGAAGGTATATGACTAAATAGATCATTGGGAAGTTCCAACATTTTTAGGTCTTTCAGCTTTTTGATCTCCCATTCCAGTGTTTTTTTGCTTGCACGACCGGGTCCCATGTTTATTTGGCTAAAAGTCAAGTTCTCTTTTTCTTTAGAACGAGTTTCTTCCATGAATTTTTCATCCATATCTGCCCACGCTTCCATAGATGCATCCATTCGTTTCTTGGATACCTCAGACAGCCTTCGAACAGTCTTCTCATAAAAGATTTGCTCATGTTGATGAATAGATGATCTGATCATGATGTATATGGATCTATCTGAAGAAGGTTCAATTTTCTGTTGGCGAAACGTTGTTAACACCTTTTCTTTTAATGATTCCTCATTCTGATTATGATCCAGTACTTTTTCAACCAACCATTGAGAAATATCCTTAACATCCTGAATTGAATGTTCCCGAAAACCGAAGTGCTGACGAACTTCAGCCCGATGTCTCTCCAAGGTCCGTCCTCTCCAATCATAATATCTGAATTGATCGGTAGAGACCTGTAGCTGTTTTGCTATAAATTCGATAACAGGTAATGGTATCATCGAAGGGTCCGTAGGGAAGCGAGCTTCTTGTTGAAAATACTTAAATAGTACAGCAAAGCCGAGCCTGGTTGTATTTCTCTTTTTCTCTACCACTTGTCTCTCTGTTGGAAGGAATATAAAATGTTCAACGAGCTCTTCTTCTGTCCATTGATGTTTCATCTAAAGTTATCAATCCCCTCAAAAGTATGGAAATTGAGGTACAGCCAACTTTTTTGAGAAAAATTTAGTGCTGTACCTCTCCTTCATGTAACTTCTTCGCTCGTACAAACAAGACTCTCCTTTTCCCATAGCAACGCAACCGGTTACCTTTTATATAATTGAACGGAAGCTACCGACTTCATCACTGATTGGAAATAGAAAAGATCAGCTGAATTTTGACTTTTTACCATTGATATATTTTCTTGTTATATAATTTTTGTATTCTAAGGCATCCTTTTTTAAATCGTCATAACGCATGTTTCCTACGCCATGTCGCACAAATATAGGGAGATAAATACCTTTAATTTTATTGACTGTCGTCTCGAATGGAAAGGTAAGTTCTTCTATTGTATGGTTATTTAAGCCAGAGTTCTTATAATGGTCTTCAGGGGAAAATGTTGAAACGGCTAAACCAAATTCTTTGTCTTTTAATTTATTTCCGTTTCTTCCATATGCCCAACCCTTCGTCAAAACGAAATCAAACCATTTCTTTAATAATGGTGGTGAACTATACCAATACATAGGAAATTGGAAGATAATTCGATTATGGGTTTTCAATAGTTCCTGCTCTTCTTCAACATTTATTTCTTCATTCGGATACCTTTTATAAAGTTCATGAATCGTAACGCTGTTATCTGTTTCCAGTTCATGTTTCCGAGCCTTATTGACTCGTGATTGTTCAATATTTGGATGCACTATGATAACTAATATTTTCATGATAGACCACTCCGTTTCTTTGTTATGATGCTTTTAAAATGGTCCCTTTTAAGCCGTGTGCGGACAAAAATTGCAGCAGCTCCGGATACTATAGCCAGCGTGGCAGCGAAAGTGGTCGCTCCGAACGCCAACCCCGTGTAATCGATGACATAGCCAGTGCATACAGGCAGAAGGGCGGCCGGAATGTAACCTCCGATGTTGAGGACCGCGTTTGCCTCAGCCCTGCGATGATCCGGAACATGAAGGCCGATGAGTGTCAGACCACCAAGTTGTCCAAGACCCTGACCAACACCAGCAAGAACGGCAGCAATCACGAGTAGCAGGGCAACAGAGGCGTTGACAGCTCCTGCCATACTGAGCATAGCCAGGATTGTTGACGTTGCACCAATCAAGAAAATGGTACGCACGGGCAGCTTCTTGAGCATGAATTGTACGCCGGTTGCCGCTAGGAATGTGACACAGGCTGTGCCACCCGCAACAAGAGGGCTTGTTACATTCAAAAGCTTGGACAAAAGCGAAGGACCAAGCGATAAAACAAAGGATGTCGCAGTAATGCCAGGTGCGAAGACGGCAATCCCAAAAGCCAGATGCAAGCGATTTGCTGACGGCACACTTGGCATACGCAATCGCCATCTGCCCTGTTGAGGGGAGTCAATACGTCTTTTTGGAAGTTTACCCACAACAAGATAGGCGCTCGCCAAGATAACAAGTTCGACCGTGAAGATTGGAACCACCGGGCGGGTCATGACCTCAGCCAAGCCACCCGCAAGCAGTGGTCCTAAACCCGCCCCCAACACCATTGTGACGGATGCGGCAAGCGAAGCTAAAGGCTTCCGTTTGGATCCGCCGACATCCATGACCGAGGCCATCCCCGCCGAGACGATAACGCCGACAGCAATGCCCGACAGAAAACGGGCGACGACAAGGGCGATCACCGAGGACGCTGTAGCAAACAGGATGCAGGCTAGTATGGCTGCCGTCAGCCCTGGATACAGTACAAGTTTGCGACCGAACCGATCAGAGAGCTGGCCGGCGACAAGAAGCGTTATAAGAAGGCCCACGATGTAGGCCGCAAAGACCAGCGTAAGCGTACCGTTGGAAAAGCCCATTTCCTGCTGCCAGAGCACATAGAGTGGAGTGGGTAAGTTCGATAGTATGAAGACCGCCGTTACCATCCAGGCGGTCACCCATATACGCCAAGGTTGAGTTTTTTCGTCTTTCGTTAGATGCATTTTGCAATTCTCCTTCGAGATTCAGTTTGAGTAGCCTGGAATTTAAAATTTGTTATTTTTCGTAACTCATGTATCTCAAACAAGAGTAATAGAAATATTCCATAAAAAAATTTGAACAGCTGGCTTTCTAAGCTGATTACTATTGGTTATTATCATATGTTATATTTGTATATAACTGAAATATATTTTTTTAATAAGGGTGTTAACCAAATGGTTATGAACATGAACAACCTAAGCATATTCCAGAAGGTCTCCGAAAAAATGAACATTACTGAAGCTTCTGAAGAGCTGTTTATATCACAACCCGCGGTCAGTAAGGCCGTGAAAAATCTAGAAAAATCGCTGAATATTAAATTGTTCATTAGGGACAAGCGGAATGGGTTAATGCTTACTGAAGTGGGGAAAGAAATTCTGATCCTGACGAGACAAATGACATTTATTGAGAACAAAATATACCAAGTTGCTCATCGGGAAAATCAACTTTTAAGCGGTAAGGTAAAAGTGGGTTCTTTTCCAGCCGTATCAACCAATATTTTGCCTATGACCCTTGCATTATTTAGGTCAAAATATCCAGATGTTTATATAGAACTCATAGAAGGAACCTCCGATCAAATAAAGGAATGGGTAGAGGACCGAACGGTTGATATGGGGATCGTGGCATCTCCCTTTGATCCATATGAATTTAAAGTCTTAAACAAGGATTACATGGTCGCGATCATTCCAGAAGATCATCGATTAAATCGAGAACAACAAATTGACCTAGAGAAACACCAGAATGAAATGATTTTTTGTAAAGGTGGGCACGAAATCGCGATATCAAAAATATTCCAAGAACATAATATTAAATTTAAAGAAACTCTAACCGTCCAAAATGCTGAAACGCTGATTAATATGGTCAAAAATAACTTAGGTATTGGTATTGTTTCAAACTTCACCCTTTCTTCTGTGTCCCATCATTTAATCATAAAGGATATTCAGCCGAGGATTACTCGTGATATTGGTATTATTACTCACTCATTTGATGAAGTTACCCCTGCAACAAAAGAATTCATTAACGTCATGAGCCAAAATCATAATTCTGAGCCTTTTTCGACTTAAGAATTTAGATAAATGGTCAATCAGAAAGATAAATTTTTCAGTTGAATCTAAGCATAGGTTCTTTGAAGTTAGCGATACCAGTGATTGTGAGTGAGAATATGTTTATAAAGGTATACCTTTATGGGGAGAGAGAACACATTTATAAAACTGCGTAATATCAAGTTTATAAATGTGGTCAAAAATATTTATAAACGTTTGTATATTTCATTTACCTTTATAAACATATAAGTTACAATTATTTGTTTATAAAACAATAGGGGCGATGAACATGGCAAATAACTATGGATACATACGGGTGAGTACCAAAGATCAGAATGAACAGCGTCAGTTACACAAAATGATGGAGAGGGGTGTAAAGGCACGCCGCATTTTTGTTGATAGAGCAAGTGGAAAAAACTTCGAACGCCCACAATACCAATTGCTGCGTAAAGTCCTCAATGAAGGGGACATTGTCTATATGGATGCTCTTGATCGTATGGGCCGTAACTATGATGAGGTTATTGCAGAATGGAAGTACATTACAAGAGAATTAAAGGCAGACATTATCGTACTAGAAAACGAATCTTTATTTGACAGCCGAAAATTCCGTGAAATGGGTGATATGGGGCGTTTATTGGAAGACCAATTTTTATCTTTGCTTTCGTATGTTGCTGATCAAGAACGTAAGAAAATTCATCAAAGACAGGCTGAAGGTATCGCGGTAGCTAAATCTCAAGGGAAACATTTAGGGCGCCCTCAAATTAATCTTTCCAATTTGAGCAAGAATCAGCGACGGATAATAGAAGAAAACCATCCCAAATGGAGAAACGGAGACATAACAGGCGTTATGCTTATGGAGATGTTAGAACTAAAGAAAAACACGTTTTATAAAATAATGAAGGAATATGAGGAGTAAAGAGTATGTAGTCTATTGAAGGACTTCTAGGGGGAGATGGCGGCAAAATCGACAGACGCTACCTCTACCCCAATTATAAAGCACTTCCAAAACATCAAACTTTAGAAAAGAAAGTGACGGTTAACCACTCTAAAAAGGAATGGAAAAACTCTATCCCACTAATTATTGCATCTTTATTTATAGGGATATCCTGCTCGGCCTATTGGACATTCTCAAGAAACTTTATGTTAAACTTAAATAGTGTTCCTACATACCTAGGAGAGTGGTTTTGGGTAATTATTGGAGTTGCAGGTTTACTAGGGGGAACTGCTGGTGTGTTTATAAATAAGTTTGGTTTAACGAGTGCTTATAGGATTTCAGTATTAGCACTTTCAACCTCTTCCCTTATCCTAGGAATTTATCATAGTAACAATATAATGGGGTTCCTTTCACCAGTTCTATTTGGAAGCTCTTATATTTTCATGACAGGGGTTTTAATAGTATGGGGGATTTCCGTGTTTAAGACTAACCCATCATTTGGACTAGGTATACCTTTCTTAGTACTTGCACTTGGTCAGGCAATGGGGTCCATATTTTCTGGGGTAATCGCTGATATATTAGGATTTCAATCTCTTTTTGTCGGGGCTTCTATAATTGGGTATGTAACCTTATTATTTAAACAAAATCCAATTAAATAACCTGACTTCGTATCTTCCATTAGAGGGTATTTTACTTGAATAAGCTCCATGATAAAAAGACTTTAAATATACACTATTTTATATAAGGCAGTGTATCGAAGACTAAAATTTAAGAGAATTTTTTATTAACAAAATGTATTCAACTAACATCCATCATGACCCTTTATAAAAGCGCATCTTTTGGGATGCATGGTCAAAACAGCGAGCTAATAATTCAACTGATTTACTGCGATTACGATCATACGAAGAATCGTCGACAATCAATACTTTCGGTCGATCATGACTCGTTAAGTTCTTTACTTTGTCAATGGTATGAGCGCTTAGAAATAGTAAAAACTTTCTCCAAGCAAAGGTAGATTTGTTTAAAAAGCGATAGACGGCATTCTTCTCTGGACAATCATTCGCTTTGTTACTTGGAGGGGTGGGTATGATAGGCTTGTGTGCCACTGAAACAACTGCTTCAGCCTTTCAAGACCAATCGTACCCACAGAGGCTCCAAGTCAAGTCCTTAAAGGCTTATCTATGAATATATATAAACAAAGATAAAGGGTGCATCACATCAATGTTTTTTTGCTGATACTATATATATGGGTGCTTTAGTTGAACAAGCAATATTAGTATTGAGAAGCATTTCACTATGAAAGTATCTACAAGTATCTTATGGTATAATGTGTCATTATGCATTACGAAAGAAGGTAACTACCTTGAATTCTAATAGTGGTAATTCTGAACAAACATTCCAACGAGGAAGACCAAGAAGTAGTGATGTTGATAAACGTATTCTTGATGCAACACTAACTCTTCTTGCTGAAGTTGGTGTTGAAAAAATTAGTATGGAAACTATTGCTACGAAAGCTGGAGTTGGTAAGAGTTCTATTTATCGGAGATGGAAAAATAAAGATGAGTTAATTCTTGCTGCATTGGAACAGTTGAAACCAGAATTTGATATCTCAATAAATGGGAAGTTAGATGATGTCTTATTGGAACTCTCACGAAACTTCACAGAGCAAATGAATAACCCGCTTGGTAAACAAATGCTCTCCCTACTAATGTCAACATTATCAAGTAATACACAGATTTCCGAATCGTATTGGGAAAACCATTCACTGCCTAAAACAAAGGAAATTTCAAATTTGCTTCAAAAATATCTTGAGGAAGAGAATATTCGTAAAGAAGTAAATTTAGATCTAGTTTCCGAATTTTTAATTGGTTTTATTATTTACCAACTTTTACTCAAGCCCTCTACAACAGATTTAGAACCTCATTTAAGGGCTGGGATTGACATGATTTTGAACGGAATAAAGGAAAAATAATTTTAACCTTGCATGTAAAGCGAGGTTATTTTATTGACATAATACGATACGATACTGTATCGTATTATATATAAGTATTAATAAGGAGGAAAATCGTATGACAAAAGCAAAAAAGACTGTGATTATAACTGGAGGGAATACAGGATTAGGGTATGAATGTGCTAAAGTGATTGCAAAAGCTAATACTGATTGGCACATAATTTTGGCTTCACGTAATAAAGAAAGGGTCAATATAGCTGCCAAAGAATTGATTCAAACAACAGGGAATCAACATATCTCAGGAATGGTAGTGGATTTAGCCTCGTTCTCGTCCATACATCATTTTGTTCATCAATTCAATGAAGCTGATCTTCCGCCATTGCATTCCATTATTTGTAATGCGGGTGTTCAATTTGCACAAGGAACTCAAGCTACAGTTGATGGAATAGAAGCGACATTTGGGGTTAATCATCTTGGTCATTTTTTACTTGTAAGATTATTACTTAATCAGATTCAAGATCACGGCTCTATTGTTGTTGTAAGCAGCGATACCCATGATCCACTTATGAAAACAGGTATGCCTGCACCAATTTATCTCCACCCTAGTATTATGGCTAATCCACAAAAATCGGATGAATCATTAGCAAATCTTTCATCTCTTAGTAGGGGGCAAACACGTTATACAACATCGAAGCTATGTAATCTCTATTTTAGCTACGAACTAGCTCGACGTATTGAAAAAGCCAATCGATTAATTTCTGTAAAAGCATTTAATCCAGGAATGATGCCTGGAAGGGGCTCTAGTTTATCTAGAGATTACAATCCTATACTTAAATTCATGTGGAATAATGTACTACCACTAATGCGTTTCTTTCGTTCCAGTATACGGTCCACGCAACAATCTGGATCTGATCTTGCCAATTTACTATTGAATCAGCGTTTTTCGAGTAGTGGGCAATACTTTGATGGACCAAAAGAAATAGCCTCTTCCAAGGAATCTTATGACATTGATCGTGCTAAAGAGCTATGGACTTGGAGTTCTAACATTGTTGGTCTAAATAAGAATATTTAATACTAGCCTTAACGTTAATTAGAAATAAAGGTAATTATATAATTATAAAAATATGATTCCTTTTCTTTAATGTCGCTATAGGGCAGCATTCCTATAAATAAACTATAAAAGGAGAAGGCGGGAATGTTTATGATAATAAAACGTTTCTGTCTCCGAGACAGTTGAATCGGAAAAAGTGTTACCATGAATAGATAGAAATACATCCGCATCTGAGAGTGTAATCTAAACTGTGTAATTAGAAGAGCGTACGGCTTCTACTTGC
The DNA here is from genome assembly GCF_042139015.1 of Alteribacillus sp. HJP-4. NCBI lineage: Bacteria > Bacillati > Bacillota > Bacilli > Caryophanales > Bacillaceae > Alteribacillus > Alteribacillus sp. HJP-4. The sequence continues at coordinate 14,528 of NZ_JBHIKY010000034.1, forward strand.
CAGTTTAGATTTTTTTTATTTACCTAGACTAATGATATATGGAATTGGAGGATTTTAAATGACAAAATTAAGCGTGATCCCAAATCAGTAAACTTAGCTAATAAATTATCGAAGAATACCAGCCTGAATCTGTAGAAGATATTCAGAACGCTCTTAAAGATATTTTGGGACCTATGTTTGAAGCGATGTTAAAAGGTGAAATGAATCACCACCTTGGTTATGATTCGAACGATAAAGGTAAAAAAGACTCGTCAAATAGAAGAAATGGGTATGGGAAGAAAACGTTACACACAACCTCCGGAAAGGTTGAAATAGCTACCCCTCGGGATCGTTATGGATCGTTTGAACCACAGCTTATTCCCAAGCGTCAAAGATGTTTCAGCTATTGATGACAAAGTTTTATCGATGTATGCCAAGGGCATGTACTCAACGGGACATCTCGTCTACCGTTGCTGTGGCTAATTCTAACACTGTTTGAAACGATCTGTACACTAACAGTTGAAGTTACTTACACACTTTATTTGACAAACCCCCGCATCTTGCTTGTTGGCATATTTCGGTCTGTATCGACTTTCTTGTGAAAGAAAACTATCATCGGTTCTTGTCATTAAAACTTCTACTTGTGGCTCGTCCTCCAACAGCTTTTGCACCTTTTTGGACAAGTTTAAAGTGAAATTCTTTTCATACAGGCCACTAGCACCTGTTGCCCCGTTATCCTTACCACCATGTCCAGGATCAATGACAACCTTAAAAGCGGTATCACTACTTTTAATGTTTTCCTTGTCCTTGTTAGCTTTACCTAAAGTTTCACGAATTATATTTCTTCACATACTGGTCTGTTTTTCCAGAGAAAGCAACATTTCCTTTATGGTTATGACTCACCTAGTAAAAGATTATTAAATAATAGCTCCCGTTATGTAGAGTGAATGTAACTAGCCAATAATTAAACTAACAAAAATACTAGTGAAGGGTGATGATAAAGATAGCATACACAGTAACTTATTTTTTCTTAGATACTATTTAAATTGATGATGGGAACACAGGTAGAGGTATTATATTAAAAGATAATGCAACTGTTCGAGAGATTAACAGCGATTTGGAGTATGGTTCTGACTTCTTCAAGTAAAGATCATAGCAATTATCGTTTAGATACTGACAATCGAGCATATAAATAGAAGAACATATCATAATAAAAACTGTCTGGTGCGGGAACACCAAACATTTAGTGCATAGCTCTTTAATGGGGAACTACTTTTAAGCATGAAAGTAACCACCATAAACGTTTGTCAGGGTCTAGATGGTAACTTCTTTTATTTGGGATTACCCTTTAGTTCCATAATAACAAAAGGAAGCTAAGAGGGATTAACAGGCGCTAATTCCCTTAATGGTGAGTGGCAATTAACTCCCCTAATCATAGTCTCACTTTAGATACACGTATTCTAATCGTGAACCTAATCTACTAAGAATTTCATTGGAAATCGTACCATTTTGCTGGGCTATGTCTTCACATCGAATTTGTTTGTCACCATCTACGCCTATTAAAGTGACCACATCATTTTGTTTTGCCTCTTTTATATGAGAAATATCTATAATTAATTGATCCATACAGATGCGACCGATAATTGGAGCTTTTTCAGCATGTACTAATACGTAAGCATCGCTATTTTCATTCAGCATTCTTGGAATCCCATCAGCATAGCCAATCGTAATAGTCGCTATTTTCATGTTTGATGTGGCTTTAAATTGTCTTCCATAGCTAATAGCATCACCTGGCTCGATCTCTTTAATGGTAGCAATGCGTGCTTTTAACGATAAAACAGGTTTTAAATGGACCGATGTATGTGTTGGGTCATGCGCACTTAAGACTCCGTATAAAGCGATTCCTACCCGGGCATAGTCATAAGCTAAGTCTGGATAGTTTAATATGCCATAACTCGATTGGATGTGTAGCTTTCCAAGATAATATCCTTTCGCTTTTAGTGAATCAGTAAGCTGATAGAAACGTTGAATTTGTTGCTCAGTAAAAAGAGCGTTTTCGCCCGCTACACTATCTGAAGTGGATAAATGGGAAAATATTCCATCTACTTTTAAATTGGTGCAAAGGAATATCCCTTCGATTTCCGAGAGATTTTCAGCATAGACACCTAGTCTATTCATACCGGTATCTATTTTTATATGAACCCGTATCGGTTTTGATGACTGATTCAGCATTTGGGCATATGGATAATCTATCACTGTCTGAATTAGATTGTATTTCGCTAATTGGGATGAATATTTGGGATTGGTGTACCCAAGGATAAGAATGTCTCCTTTAATTCCCTGCTGTCTTAAATGAATTCCTTCTTTTAACGTAGCAACCGCGAACGATTTTACCCCACTCCGCATTAATTCAAGTGCAATGGCTATATCCCCATGTCCGTAGGCGTTCGCTTTTACTACTGCCATTAATTCGGATTGGTCTGGAAGGAGACGACTAAGTTCCTGCACATTGTGTTTAAGTGCTGGTAAGTTAACCTCAATCCATGCTCGATTGTCGGGTGCTACATCCCACTGTTTTTTTCTCCTTGAGGATATCTTCAAGAAAACGATAGCTGATAAAAAGGAAAGACAACTAACTACCAAATAGTGAATAATGCTGTTATAGATTAGGAATTGTTCCTGATTAATTACTTCAGCAAAACACGAACCACTATGATGATTGCAGGGTGAATAAGGTAAATGACTAAGGCAAGGTTACGTAGTGCTTTACTCTTAATTCCTGGTAATTGCAGTAGTAATAAAAACAAATAATACATGCATGGCACGAGTAAAATGTACATACTATCATGTCTTTGCCAAGAAAGACTGTGTAGTACTAGTCCTTCTATCAGTAGTAAACTACATGATATACCTAGTCCGATTAGGATTTGTTGCCTGGAAAGTCTTCTATTAGATTTTGCAAGGGCTACACCTAAAACGAGAAAGATAGGCACATAAAATAGGCCGTTTCTCGTGTATTCAGATATAGTAAAGATGAAGTCATAGAAGGTTGATAGCTTATCGGCTTGTTCGACAAGCCCATAATAGCTATCTCCCAGAAGTCCAACCCCATACATTATAGCCGAACCGACCCAAGAAATTGTAAGACCAAATCGTTGTAAAGCAAATGTAACCAGTGGAATGGCAACAATCATCGCTGGTAAATACCACAAATGATAAAATGTACCATCAAAAAGAATATCCTTTACGAGATCTGCCCACGTTAAGGCTTCCCCCGTATAGATGTTGATAGGTAAAAAAAGCAAGATAGAGATTCCATAGATGGTACTAAGTTTGAGAATCGAGCCTTTGATATAACGATTTTCTCTATTTTGAATGGCTTTATTTAGAAAATAGCCTGTAACCATGATGAAAAATGGAACAGCTACTCGACCAATAATACGAGTGAGAGCAAAATCTGCTGTATCGTTTATAGAAGACAAGGGTGCTGTGTGAATAGAAACGACTAGAAAGGCTGCTATCAGACGAAAAATATCAAGTGCGCCTGTTCTCTTCAATTGTGTCATCAACAATCACCACCATGTAGTTAGGATAAAGCCATCCACATTATTTCCGGATATTTGGTAGCAAAGTTTATCCGGTATTTCCACGTCCATTGAATTTGCGTCTGTCTTCAGGTAGCTAATTTCGATTTTCTTATTATCTAGTGGAAAACAATAATGTTTTTCCCCGAACTTATAATCCTTGATAAATGTGATATATTCTTCTAAACAAAGATCATGATTGTGCATGATTTGTGCATGTGGATAACCAACATAACGGAAATGCCATGGCTCATGAGAGATTCCAGTAATAGCTTCCTTACTTTTTTCATATCGTTCTACAAAACCATATCTTGCTGCTTTCTCACGGAAAACCTGGGCAATTCCTGAATAAGGGAAGTGAGGTCTGATGAAATCAATGTGATCCGCACGTACGCCTAAATCAATGGCCATGCCTGTTTGGTGTTCACTGCAATTTGGTAGCGCCACATATTTTTGTGTGAATATCTTGCCTTTCTCTTTTAGAGAAGAATGATAGATTTCTTCTTGTTCTTTTTTACTTCGGTACCCACTAACTAGGACAATTTTTTCTTCGGCACCAATCATGTCGAGAAGCTGACCTAGTAGGTTTGCAGTGTTCTTCTCCAATAAGGAATCATTGAATCTGTGTCCAAGAGGCAGCAATTGTCCTTTAAAATATTGCTTATCTTTAATAGGATGCTGACGGTTCACTAAAATTTGATAGCCTTTATGGATGTCGGCCTTATGCAATGTTATAACCCTCATTTTTCTAAACCTAATTGAATGAGCCTGTCTAAGAGATCAGTAAACTCTAGTCCAATTTCTTTCATCATTGTTGGGTATCTACTATGTGACGTAAAACCAGGAAAGGTGTTCACTTCATTAAACACTATTTTTTCGTCTGGAGTTAGGAACATATCCACTCGTGCCAACCCGCTGCAGTCTAGAGCACGATAGACGGTTATTGCAGCTTCTTTTACTTTTTTCGTAAGTTCTAGATCAATACGAGCTGGGACATGAATCTTGGAAGTGTCTAGTGTGTATTTTTCTTTAAAGTCAAAAAATCCTGATGCTAATTCAATTTCATCTACTTCACCAATTGTTAGGTCATGGTTCCCTAAAATGGCACAACCAACTTCAAAGCCTTCAATGTTTTCTTCTATAATCAAGTTATCATCATACTGAAAAGCTTCATTGATAGCTTCTAGTAGCCCTTCTTCTTGGTAAACCTTTGTAATGCCGTGGGAGGAACCAGCTTTTAATGGCTTTATAAACAAAGGATGACGGAGTGTCGATCCCAGTCAAAAGAAACGATTTGATGGGCTTTTTTCTTGTCCATACATAATGCCGAAGATAGTGTATTACATCCGACAATATGTATACCAGCTAGTTCTGCCATACCTTGAACTGTCCCATCCTCACCGTACTGCCCGTGAAGAATTGGAAAAAGCACATCGATTATTAATGTTCGTATAGAGCCATCATGGCTAAATTCAATGAGTTTATTTTCGTGTCGGTCTGGAGAGATCACAACGGAGTGGCAATTGGTATAGTCTTCAAACCAAGTGTTGCTGAGGATGTGATCAATATCCCCAAGGTAGCGAAGCCATTTACCTTCCTGTGTAATGCCAATTATGACAGGATCATATTTATCCATATCTAGGTTTGTGATAATAGCATGGGCTGATTGTAGCGAAACATCATATTCACTGGAGTACCCACCAAATAGTACCGCAATTTTTATCTTTCCCATATGATTTGCTCCTTTGTAAGTTTTTTCGTTTACAAATAGAAAAACACTTTCTAGCTTGTCAGGTATATCATACCAAGCTAGAAAGTGTTCTTTTTACGAATTTTATAAAAGGAAACAAATGATTTTCTCTTTACTTTCTTACAAAATTCTTACGAAAGGGTGGGAAGATAAATGATAAATACAACTTTGTCATCTGAGCTCGAAACAGAAATGGTTCCCTGATGGAGTTCCACAATTTCCTTTGCAATAGCAAGTCCTAGTCCTGCACCGCCTGTATTGGTTCCCCGTGAGGAATCTAAGCGGTAAAATTGCTCAAAAATACGGTTTACTTTTTCTTCAGGGATGGTATATCCTTCATTTTCGAACCGAATGCTAATGCCCTTGCTTTCCTCTTTAATTTCAATTGTGATAGTACTATCAGGGAAACTATAGCTGACTGCATTTCGGATAATATTATCAAACACCCGCTCCATTTTACCTACATCACATTTTATATCAAGCTTGTCAGGAGAAATGAGCTGAAATGCTAGTTTTTTTTCATTAAGCAGTGGTTGAAACTCAAAGGTTAATTGCTCAAACATTCTAATCACATTCACTTGACTTAGCTCAAGCGTTAATTTGCTTAAGTTAAAACGAGTGATTTCAAAAAATTCATTAATTAAATCTTCTAAACGAATTGCTTTATCTAATGAAATGGAAGTGTATTTTTGGCGTAGCTCGTTTGAGATCTCCTGTTCATCATTAAGCAGGGTTAAATAGCCAATAACTGAGGTAAGTGGTGTTTTTAAATCATGGGCAAGATAGACGATTAAGTCATTTTTCCTTTGCTCTGCTTCCTTTGCTAACCTATCATTCTTAATCGAGCTTTGTTTAATTTGATTCATTTGCTCTTCCACCTGTTTAAGTTCTCGCGGTAATCTAATAAGATCCTCATTCGAGGAAGCTAATTCATTACTTGCTTCTATAATAAAATAATCAAGATGAAGGTTGCTATCCCACATATTGTTATAAAGATGGAAAACGTCCCTTTTACTCCCAATTGTTTTAATCTTATTTAGAAGATCATACTTTAAATCCTCTGGTATTTTATTGGCTACGTGAGTATGGAAGATACAAATTGCAGTGTTTTTAGGCAGTGTTTCTACAATATCTGTTAACAACTCTAGCAAAAGAGAGCATATTTCAAGTATTTCATCATCCTCAGCTATTTTTTTAGACAAAACTTCTTATAACTGACTTGAAACTTTGCATTCAATATTAGCGAAATTCGTAAATCGCAAAGATAATTGTGATTTATCCATAAAATTTCCCCCTTTATTAGTTTATTTTACCATATCCTTTTTTCTTGGTCAGAACTGCTTGTTTAACGAACGGGGTGCTTTAGTTAATAAGCCAAATTAAAAAGTCGGTTCCTAACGTACAGGAATTCGACTTTTTAGATTAAAATTTGCTTAGCGTACAAAATTTCCGAAATGTTGGCGGTACCCCCTTTAGAACAAATGCCACAAATCTTTGAAACCAATCATAAAAGGGTAATCAGATCAAGGTGGGTTATGAGAATCAAATCGAACATTTATATGCCGAAGTTGGACGATTAACCACGCAGTTGTCGTGGCTTTTAAAAAAATCTGGCATTAAAGACGAGAGCTGAACGTGTTTCAATCATTGATTGAGAAGGCACGGACCTCTCCATTAAAACGCAAGCAGAACTACTAAACGTCAATCGAACAAGCCTTTATTATACGCCTGTGCAACCGTCTCCAGAGGAGTTGATGGTTAAGCATCAGATTGATGAAATCTATACGAAATATCCGTATGGATCCAGACGTATAACCGTAACGCTTAATCAAAAAGGGATCCTTATCAATAGAAAAACCGTTCAAAAGCATATGAGAGAAATGGCGATCTCAGGTATTTCCCCCTGGCCCTAACCTTAGTAAAAGAAATCAGCAGCACCGTATTTATCCTTACTTACTAAGAGGTTTAGCCATCACACACACCAATCAAGTATGGGGCATTGACATTACCTATATACGGTTAGAGAAAAACTGGATATATTTAGTCGCTTTAATTGATTGGTATTCTCGTTATGTGGTCAGTTGGGAACTTGATCAAACGCTGGAGATGGATTTTGTATTAGAGGCCGTTCACCGAGGTCTATCCATCCATCAACCTGTCATTTTAAACAGTGATCAAGGAAGTCATTTTACCAGCCCCCAATATACCGATTTACATAAAACAAAAGGAGATCAATATCAGCATGGATGGAAAAGGTCGAGCCCTGGATAATATCATTACGGAACGCCTATGGCGAACTGTAAAGTATGAAGAGGTGTACTTAAAAGAGTATGCCAGTCCCAGAGAAGCACGCCAGGAGATCAACAGCTTTATCCATTTTTATAATCAGGAACGCCCTCATCAGTCCTTAGGCTATCAGGCGCCTGCCTCTATTTATAGCCCATCTTAGGGGAGCTCTCCCTCTCCTAAGAATGAATGATAGACACCAAACATAAAAGGAGGAATAATAGCTTATACCCCAAAGGGCTCCCCAAGCTCATAGCAATAAATCTATCCCCACCTTATTTATTCAAAATCCGTGTCTTGACAATGGGGTCCACCTTATTTATTCTATGTGTTACAATTCATAAAACTGTTTAAAGGGGTATTTATTATGATTAATATACTTACTTTTATTTTTGGAACTTTGACTATAATTTTTGGATTTATAAATTTTAATAATGAGCCTTCGTTTTTGCTTAGTATTTTGTTTGGTGGTTCTTTAATTTTATTTTTTATTTTTATAGGGATACGAGATTGGAAAATAAGAAAAGAGAGAAAAACAGGTGCATAATAGTGAGAATTGAAAAACTTATTATCGTCCACGGTAATCGAACGGAGGGTGAACTTTCCGACTGAGAATTAAGGAGTGGACAGATTGCTGCGCACCCGAACCCTCTTGGCATTGAAGAAAAAGACATTTTTCTTCCTGCCAACCGGCGAGGGCAGGAGTATTGAACCTGGGTTCAATCCGTCGGAGACGAATAGAAAGTTTTGGCTGTGCCTTTTTCAAAAGGCACGGTTTTTCTTTTGCTCTTCCATGCGAAAGCATGGCTTGGTGGAGCCAAGCAGTCTCGCAAAGCGTTTTTCATTGTGTACACGGGGTACCACCAACTTTTTAACACATTACTCACGTTAAGCCTTTTATTTATAAATGAAGTTGTGAAATTTTTAGTTAGACAAACATCAAAGGATGGTCCATTCAGTGCCTTTTTACCTTTTATAATTCCCCTAAAATATAGCGTAGAATTATTTTTCCACTTCTTATCGTAGTGGAGAAGGCTTATTTAGTAGTGAGAAATCTTCAACTGCTTCAGCTGAAGAATTGAGTGAAGAGAAACTTCAGAAAGTTCAAGAAATCGAAGAAGAGTATAATGTTGAAGTTGATGTAGGGACTAATGACGAAGACGAAAATAGTTCTGATTCATCGTATTCAGATCTTGAAGAATTAGAAGAGCAGGCTGCTAAGCTCGATCAAATGGCAGAAGAAGCAGCCAAACCTTCCGAGAGTGAAATAAAACCAGACGCAGAATATTCACTAATGGAAGGTTCAGATACTGGACAAATGTCTTGGTACGATCCATTCACTGGCTTTGGTCCTCAACTAACTTTTAAACGAAATATAGATTTCAATTACGACTCTAAGATTATTCGTGGTGATTATTCTTTTTATAACGTTGGAAACATAGAGTCTTATTTAACAGGAGCATCAAATGTTACATGGGAACAAACTTCTGCAACTCACTCTTTTTCTTCTGAAGTTGTTCCTACCGTGATCGACGGAGGGTCCAATAACGTCATCGCTACCGTAGCAGTGGGGAGTAGCCCAAGAGGAGTAGGCGTGAATCCTACCACGAGTCGAATTTATGTAGGAAACCTAAACACTGACAATGTCTCCGTGATCGACGGAGGGGCCAATAACGTCATCGCTACCGTAGCAGTGGGGAGTGGCCCAACTGGAGTAGGCGTAAATCCTACCACGAACCGTATTTATATAGCAAACATCTTCAGTAACAATGTCTCTGTGATCGACGGAGGGTCCAATAGCGTCATCGCTACCGTAGCAGTGGGGAGTAGCCCAAGAGGAGTAGGCGTGAATCCTTTAACAAATGGTATTTATGTGGCAAACGCAGACAATAACAATGTATCCGTCATTAGCGGGAATACAAATATGGTCATTGCTACCATTCCAGTAGGTGTTTTCCCAGATGGTGTAGGAGTGAATCCTTAACAAAAAATTTGTGGCTTTTTCTTGCTAACTCAATCCTTACTCGTTTGCTCGTTCATTACCTCGAGGAGAAATGAAAAAAGATTATTGCTGGATATTAAGGTTAAGCAGGTTAGTGCTAGATTCGATGGTCACCAAAGTCTACATGTAAAGGGGGCAAATCTGAAAAAAAAGATTTGCTCCTTTTATTTATATTTTGGGCAGTTACCTAGAAGACTCAGTTACGAGATAAAAAGTTTTATAGAAGCGTTCAGTATATTTACCAAATATTCACGTAAACATAATGAAAAATCAATTGGTTCTTAAAACCACCATTTTATAATGTAGTGAACAGTTACATCATTCGACATTTAGTTAAACTATCATAACCAAAAGGTAGGAGGAACCAATTATGAAACGTACGTTTATTCCCATACTATTATTAACACTATTATTAACATCGGTAGTTGCAGCTTGTGGAGCCAATGATGTCCAGGAACAAGTCTCGGGAGACGGGCAGGATGAAGAGGTTGATGAGACAACCGAAGAAAATGAACCAGATGAGGGCGAAGGAGAAGAAGCTAGTGAGATTTCAGGATCGCTTTCCTTTTATACATCTCAGCCCGATGAAGATGCAGAAGCGTTGGTGAAGGGGTTTAATGATCAGTATCCTGACGTGGATGTGAGTATTTTCCGCTCTGGAACAGAGGAGGTAATTAGTCGTCTCCTTGCTGAAAACGAAGCTGGATCGGTGCAGGCAGATGTTTTGCTAGTGGCAGACGCGGTTACCTTTGAAGGTTTAAAAGAAGACGATCTTCTCATGTCCTACGAATCACCCGAGATTGATGGCATTCCTGATGAGTTTATCGATCCTGAATTTACATATACAGGTACAAAGATCATGGCGACGATTTTGGCTATCAATACGAATATAGTTGAAGAAAACCCTACATCCTGGTCTGCCCTCATATCTGAAGAAGCGGAGGGTGAAGTGATCATGCCAAGCCCGATATATTCAGGTGCAGCTGCCTACAATGCTGGCGTATTCAGCCGGACAGACGAATTTGGGTGGGATTTCTTTGAAGAATTACACGAAAACGAGGCAACGGTCGTTCAAGGAAACGGTGGAGTACTTCAATCTGTAGCAGGTGGAGAACATGCCTATGGGATGGTTGTGGACTTTATTGTGGCCAATGCAAAAGAAGAAGGTTCTCCTATTGACCTTGTTTATCCTGAAGAAGGTGTACCAGTTATCACTGAACCGATCGGGATCATGGAAGGAACCCAAAACGAAGAGTCTGCCAAAGCGTTTGTGGACTTCGTTTTATCAGAGGAAGGACAGGCTCTCAGCGTTGATATTGGGTATACACCGATCCGTGAAGGCATCGAGCCACCACCAGGACTCCGTAGTGTAGATGAACTAAACGTATTATCAAGTGATCTGGCAGATCTTTTAGAAACCCGGGATTCTGACAAAGAGCGATTTAGAAATATCTTTGGAGATTAATAAACAGGGGTTGTATGGTTATGAAACTTGAAGCACGAAGGGACAATCGTCCCTTTTCTTTTTTAAAGAAATATTCTCCCACAACGTATTTCATCACAGCAGTAATCGTATTTATTTTCGTCATTCCAATCATTCGTTTGTTTTCTCTGAGTTTTTTCCAGGACGGCTCCTTGACCGTAGCTAACTATACACAGGTACTAAGCGAACCTCGAACGTGGTCGATGCTTGAAAATACAGGAATAATGGTAATCAGCTCAACTGGTCTGGCAGTGGTTCTCGGTTTACTCTTTGCATGGATCATTGCCTACAGTGATATACGGGGAAAAAAACTGATGCAGCTTTTTATTTTAATACCTTTTATTATCCCTTCGTATATCGTTACTCTTTCTTGGACTCAGCTGATGAGCCGAAACGGGCTTGTAGCCTCCTTTCTCAACCTTTTTCCTTTTGATGCCGTTCCCTTTAACATGTACTCCATGGGTGGAATGATCTTCGTTCTGGGGTTGTCTCATTTCCCGCTCGTTTTTTTGTTTACCGTTAGTACCTTAAGAAAAATACCACAGGACTTAGAATGGTCTGCCCGCTCAGGAGGTGCGCTGTCGGTTGATGTGTTTAGAAGAATTACACTGCCTTTAGCGCTGCCTGGGCTTGCCGGGGGAGGACTTCTTGCTTTCATCGCCAACCTGGATAACTTCGGGATTCCGGCATTTTTAGGAATTCCAGGGAATATTCCGGTTCTTAGCACTGCGATTTATCAGGAAGTTGTGGGTTTTGGTCCAGGTGCTTTTTCGCGAGCTGCAACCCTCTCGGTTGTGCTCGCTGTGGTTGCTCTTGGAGGAACCGTATTTCAATGGATAATCGTGAGAAAGTCCAAGCAAATGGAAACTGTGGAGCAAGATTACGCTCCTCGTTTTCACCTTGGACGTTACCGTTTGCTAACAGAGATCAGTCTGTGGAGTTTATTGCTTCTGATTACGGTTGTGCCCCTTGTCTCCATGATCATGTCTTCCTTAATACGGGCGTACGGACTTACATTTACTTGGGAAAACCTGACACTTGCTCATTATGCATTCGTCTTGTTTGAAAACAACCGAGTTCAAGGCGCTATGGCCAACAGTGTGATGCTTGCAATTGTCACAACGGCCATCTGCTTGTTTGTCGGCACAGCCCTTGCTTATATCCGTTCCAGAAAACCGAATGCCCTTAACAGGGTTCTTGAAGTATTTGTAGGGCTTCCATATGCGCTTCCAGGGATGGTGCTTGGGCTCGCAATGATTTTTATGTGGCTTGAGCCCATTCCAGGCTGGAACCCAGGAGTCTATGGAACCATTGGCATTCTACTGATTGCCTATGTGACACGATTTATGATCTTACAAGTGAGGGGAAGTTTCACTGCCATGTCTCAAGTGGACCGGTCTATGGAAGAAGCGGCTCATGTATTTGGGGCCAAAACAGTGACGAAATGGCGACGGATTATGCTTCCATTGCTGTTACCGGGCCTTCTTGGAGGAGCCTTTCTCGTTTTTCTAACCGCACTAACCGAACTTACTGTGTCCTCGCTTCTGCGGTCGAGCGGTTCTGAAACGATCGGCCTGGTTATTTTCAACTTTGAACAAGCGGGGTACTCGACATATTCAACTGCATTCTCAACCGTTATTGTGGTCGCCATCATCGTGACAATGACAAGCCTATATGTTCTTCAGCAAGTGTGGAAAAAGAGGGTGAAAGAAGCATGACAACAGAAATAATTAACTTGAAAAAGTCGTTTGGAAACTTTGAAGCGTTGCGATCAATCAACCTTTCCATTTCCCAAGGGGAGTTTATTGCCATTTTAGGTCCTTCAGGATGCGGGAAAACCACTTTGTTACGCCTCATTGCAGGCTTTGACCAGCCTACTGGTGGGGAAATCCGTATGGAAGATAAGCGAGTTGGATCAAAAAAACAGAGAATACCACCCGAAAAGAGAAACATTGGTATGGTGTTTCAATCTTTTGCTCTTTGGCCTCATATGAAGGTCAAAGACCAAGTGGAATTTCCACTAAGGCACCATCCCCTCACACCAGAGGCCATAAAGAAAAATCCAAAAAAACGTGTACAGGATGTACTTAAACTTGTTAATCTCGACCATTTGATGGACCGTATGCCCAATGAACTTTCTGGAGGTCAAAAACAACGTGTAGCCTTAGCGCGCGCCATTTCCCATCAACCATCGTTATTACTCATGGATGAACCGTTAAACAGCCTCGACGCAGAGTTGAGAGAAAATATGCGACGAGAAATTCAAAGCCTTCATCGTATGACGAAAAGCTCGATCATCTATGTCACCCATGATCAAGGGGAAGCCTTGGCTATGGCCGATCGAATCGTCATTATGAAAGAAGGTAGGATTGAACAAAACGGAACACCCGAAGAGATATTCATGCGACCTCAGACACCTTACGTAGCCAGTTTTGTAGGAAAAGCCACAATCATGAAAGGAACATGGTCATCAAATTCTTTTCATCCTAAAGGGACAAATAATGTCCGCTGGGACGGAACAGACATTGCGCAAGGATTCAAAGATTCCGGCACGTACCCTGTACGCCCAGACGAATGGATACTGCAGGATGACACCGAGGGTATTGAAGCTAAAATAGACAACGCGCTATATCAAGGCAGGGAGATTCGCTATTCCGTCACAACTGTTGACGGAATTACAATCAAAATCGTAAGTCCAATGACGACACGCTATCAAATCGGTGAACAAGTCTGGATTAAAAAATCAGACACGTTTACCCCTACCCATATGGCTTCAGGGAACTAAATAAGATCAATAAGGAAAAGTTTCTTCAAAAAGTAGTAGTTAACAAAGTTAACTTCAGGGAACCTATAGATAGAGGGAAGGATTTAAAAAGATAACACCGTTGCAAAACAATCGGTGTTATCCCATATGTTTTCGTTTCTTAGGTTTGGTCTTCTTTAATATACGTTTTTACTGCTGGGGGATCATATGTATTAAACTTATCAAGAAGAACATCTGGAGATGAAGCCACTACCGCCATAGAACGGTACTTTTCTTGTAAAAATTGCTCTTCTATCATGTGGGCAAAAAAGATACAATAGGAGCATAATATTGGTTAATGTTAAATAACCCACAAGGTTTTTGGTGGAGACCCAATTGAGCCCAAGTAAAGATTTCTATGAATTCTTCTAAGGTTCCTGGACCTCCCGGAAGAGCAATAAAGCCATCAGCTAACTCTGCCATTTTTGCTATGCGTTTATGTATGGAATCAACCACAATTAACCAAATGTTTATGCGAGATTTCCCGGTCTTCGAGCATCTTAGGGATAATACCGATCGCTTGCCCGCCTTCTTCTAATACAGCATTGGCTACGGCTCCCATGAGCCCTACACTAGCGCCACCATATACCAACGTGATACAAACAGCACGTGAATTAATTGCTGAGATTATTTTTTTAGAATCGACTTTTGTAACCGAATCTTTAAAACCCGGAGTATTTAAACCAGCGGGACTTTGCGGAGTACCTGGAAAGTCACGGGCATTCCTTCACTATACGGCACGTGTTTTGTAGCTTTATTATCCTTGAATACTTACGAATGGATCGTTTCATGTACACATAAAGAAAACATGTAGGACAGCGGGACTGTGTCCCAGAGATAAAAGGTAAATGGCTGTTTGGCTTATAAAAGCAGGGGAGATTAAGATATTTCTTTATACTAACACAGGGGTTCTGTGAGTTCAGCAGAAAGGATTCTTGCATCGATTAGGTCTTTGCGTCATAATGTAATTACGTAAGTACGTATACACTTTTGAGGCATAGATTATACTGAAGAGAGGAGATTCACAGAATGGGTGTGATGAATGTGAAGAATGAAGAAGTACGTAAGGTCAGCCGTATGGGAAACAGCCTTGGTGTCGGGATCCCAAAATCCATCATTGATACGCTCAAGCTTAAAAAAGGTGATGAAATTCAGTTCAACCTGGATGAAAACAACCGGATAGTGTTGGAGAAGAAAAACAGACTTGAGGATCGTGTGGATCCCGAGCTTCTTGAAATGCTGGCGGAAACCTTTGAAGAGCACGATGACGTGTTTCGCAACTTAAGAGACCGGTAAGCTATGGAGTATATTTCATACAAAGACGCGGTACTCGTTCACTATTTGATGATGAAGCGGTACGGTGAAGGGGAGCATGCGGGAGTAAAAGATGAAGGTCTTTTGGAGTCTGCCCTTCACCGCCCGCAGCAATCCCTCTTCGGAGAAGATGCCTACAAAACGCTCTGGGAAAAGGCGGCAGTCCTTTTTCATTCCCTTTCCAGAAATCATGCGTTTTACAATGGCAATAAGCGTACTGCCCTTGCGGTAACAGAGCTCTTTTTAAAGAAGAATGGATACAAGCTAAACCGCGAATATAATAAAGAAATCGAAGATTTTACCGTTGATGTGGCGAGAGGGGCCCTGAGTGTTGAAAAGATTGCATCGGAGCTTGAGAAATTCGCAATAGAGAGATGATGAAGGCACCTGCCTCAGGTGTCTTTTTTTAAGTGTGCCCGGCATGCGCACACGCTATAGGGTTTAAGTCCCGAACGGTGAAGGTCGTTGTAGCCGTTAGCCAAAGGCAAGGGTGTCCATCGTGAGGTGGAATCTGAAGGAAGCTGGAGGCA
>NZ_JBHIKY010000035.1:0-29360 GCF_042139015.1 Alteribacillus sp. HJP-4
CCCTTCATGCCCTCCCAATCACAAACTAGCATACTCATGTAAGTTTACATGATCGGGGAGGGATAGTTATTAAAAAGTGTTCAATTCTATCGAGCAGAATGTGTTAACTCTAGATTAGCAGTTACATATGGCTGAAGATATTGGTACTGAAATGTCTCAAGAAGTTTTAAAACATGGTGCAGAAGTAGCTGCTTCCTATTCGATTGATGTAGCGAAAGATAAATTGAAAGAAAAATACGGTTCTAGCATTGCAGCAAAAGTGACTCCATATTTAGCTTTCTTTGCTTGGTCATATACTGCGGTAGATGTATTTTCTACTGTAGGAAAAGGCCTCACTTTATCCACATTAGCATCCGCAGCCAATGATGACGAAGGACTTATATACGAAGAGTCAAGAAGCACGGGGGATACTTCTAAATGGTATAGATGGGATGATGATTCACCTTATGGTTCTTATCCGTATGCAAAATTGGGTCCGAATAAATACCAATATGGAGATGTAGAAAAACACTAATAAAGTGAAATTTGTGTTATTACATATAAAAGGGACTGGTTCTAAAAGGTTTTTATCATTTCTTTTTTTTAAAAGATAAAACTGGTATTATGAAAATCAATAAAAAATATTGATATAAAAAAATGAAAGGATATTATTATGAAAAAAGCTTTAAATGTAATTCTTGTTATTTTAATACTTATTGTTTTGTACTTTTCTTTTCAAATGATTTTTCACCCTCCTGCAGTGTCAAATGCTTTAAAAATAGGAAATTTACACATTCAGTTTGGTGTATCTCTTTTATTGCTTATCTGTGTTTTAATATTCAAGCGTTCACTAAAATAAAATGCTTTTTAAGATATATAGAGAAAATCATTTAGAAATAGTAATGTCTATACACAAAACAGAATCAGACGGATTTCACCCGCCTTTCACACAACTGAAAGACGCTGATTTAGAAAGAGTAGTGGCCTTCGGACATGAGAAAGAAAAACAAGCAACCATTCGATGGGGTATATGGCATATGGCAGACCATAGCCGTTATCATCAGGCGAATATCAATTTACTTCGACGGTGGTATGCTGAACATTCTCTTAAAAATTAAAAAAATCTATGAGGGAAATAAATAAATTTTTCATGGTTGATTTTTGGGAGAGTAAGGTAGGATGCATAATGAAAATTAATCACCTAACGTTTTCAGTTTCAGATCTAGAAAAGTCGATTCATTTTTATAAGGAAGCGCTTGGCGCTACTTTACTTGTGAAAGGGGAAAAGATGGCTTATTTTGATTTAGATGGCACTTGGTTAGCTCTAAATGTAGAAAAAGATATACCGAGAAATGAAATTTACCAATCATACACCCACACCGCATTCTCCGTTACAGAAAATGAACTGGAGATATTGGAAGAAAAACTCAACGATATCGATGTTCAGATATTACCTGGAAGAAATAGAGATGCACGAGAAGGAAAGTCCATTTACTTTTTGGACCCAGATGGTCATAAATTTGAATTTCATACAGGTAATTTAGAGCAAAGAATTCAATTTTATAAAGATGAGCAGAGAAACATGGTCTTCTACTCTTAATAGGGGTAAGGAGTTAATAAATTGTTATATGATTGGCAATCAGAGACAATGTGTACAACATCCTAATGTGGAAAATGCTGTTTTAAATCAAACGTTTGTTTTGTATACACGTTCTATTAAAGACGAGTACAAAAAGAACCTTCCGACTTAAAATCGTGTTCCTTCGGGAATGTCGGGACAGCAGCCCGTTTGTTCAGGTACAAGATGTTTTGGTCATTCATCTGCATACAATGACATTGACCCAGTCGTTAACTACCTGAATAAAGGGAGGTATTCTGTTGTACCCATATGAGCAGCAATTTGGTAAAAGAAATACCCACTCTAATATAGATCGACCTTGTATGGAATGTCATGACAACCCGCAGAGACAAATTCCGCCTTTTGGAGGGCCGCCAGGTCAATTTGGACCACCAGGACAATTCGGCCCACCAGGACAATTTGGACCACCCGGGCCACCGCCGGGCGGACCACCCGGGCAGATGTCGGGGCCGCCAAGTGCTCCCCCGCCGCAATTTACCCCGTCACAGTCGGCCGAAGTCGGTGTATTTGCTGTTGATCCCGGCGCTATTCGAGGCTGCCTGTTTCGCTATACCTATGTGTGGTTGACCAACAGGCGGCAGTTTTGGTTCTACCCGGTTTTTGTCGGAAGAAGATCTGTAGCAGGGTATCGATGGACCGGATTTTTCTGGATTTACTTTGGGATTGATCTTAGACGGATTTCTTCCTTCCAGTGCTTCTGATAACTACGTTTTCTTCTAATCGATTGGATTGAATAGGAAAAGTGTCTAAGCACCATAGACTCGGGGTAAATCAATACCAGATTTCAAAAAAGGTGGCTGTTCCGAAAGGAGTTTTTTACCCTGGGAACAGCCTCTTTCTTTTCTTCTCATAGTGTTTTGACCTTGGTTTGCCGATTACGGGTGCAACGATGTACTTGGTTCCTGAATGCTGCGACACTATTATAAATGAAATTTTTTGTCTTTTTCGCTACAATAACGACATTTTTCTTCTCCCGCAGGGAATTTCCGTGCTGAGCTGAGTCATCATCCGGACAGTGTATATGTTAAAATATATCATATGAATAGGGAAAGGAAGTATAAAGATGAACAACATTAGTAGAGTGACAGCATTCGCAGAGCTGCACGGATTAATTTTATTTTATAAAGAAAATCGCGATCTGCCGGTTAGTGATGATTTCAATTTCTTCGATGAAGTGAAGAAATGTTGTGACCAGCTAGATCTCGACTACGAGGAGTTTATTAAAGAGTTCAATTTAACAACAGGGCTTTCTTAAGCCCATAAAACCAGTTTCGGACATTATGTTCGGAGATGGTTTTTTTTTGCTCAAGCAGCTCATCCCCCTCTCAACAAACACCCCCTAACTTCTCATAAAAATTATATTTTACAATAATTTTGGTGAGATTATGTCACATTTCCTCCCTTTTTTTCGTTTCCTATTCCTTTTTTCTTCATTTATTGTCTATGTCAGAAAGACTTATATATCAGTGCTTTCAAGCCCTGTTTATCAATCCTCTTGGCTGATTGGAAAGATATGCATACATGAATTTAGCCATTTAGACAAAAATAAACTAATAAATTTAGTATATAGGACAAAGAAAAAGAAAATTCTTAATTGTACGATTAACAATAATAGAACACACCAGCAGCTCACAGAATCCTAAGGGGGACATAAAACATGAAGAACCAAAAATGGTATGTAGGAACTGGCTTATCTATGATGCTTCTGCTTGCAGCATGCGGAGGCGGAGAAGGCGAATCCTCAGACGCCGATGATTCTGAAGGTGGGGGAGATTCTTCCAGTAGTGAGTTTGAAGAAATGACGATCACGTTCAGTCACAACCAGCCGGAGGAAAGTCCTGAGCACGCTGGGGCGCTGGCCTTTAAGGACGTTGTTGAAGAGCAGACAGATGGACAAGTTACGGTTGATCTCTACCCTGCTTCACAAATGGGAAGCCTTCGTGAACAGGTAGAAGGTACACAGATTGGTGAAATCGATATAACGATGCAGCCATCTGCCGTTGTTTCTCCATTCGTTGACGATATTAAAGTGATTGACCTTCCTTATCTTTGGCCGGAAAGCAATGAAGAAAAATACGAAGTGCTCGACAGTGAAGTCGGCGATGAGTTATTAGGAACTCTTGAACAAGGCGGATTCACTGGTATGGGTTATTGGCCTGGTGGATTTAAGCTTTTCACCACGAGTGGTAAAGAAATTCATGAACCTGCTGATTTTAAAGGGTTGACGATGAGAACGATGGAGTCGCCAACACTGATCGAACAGTATAAATCATGGGGCGGCAATGCAGAGCCTGTACCATATGCCGAAGTATATAACGCACTCCAGCAGGGTGTGGTAGATGGACAGGAAAATCCACTTCAGACGATTTATTTAAATGATTATCAAGAAGTACAGGATTACATTATTGAAGGCTATCACGGTACGATGACCTACCTTCTTATGGCAAACCAGGGATGGTTCGAGGGACTCGATGAAAGCATGCAGGACGTTCTGACAGAAGCAGAAGAAGAAGGCGTTACAGCAGCACGGCAGGAACTTGCAGATACAGAGGATGAATATCGTGAAAACCTTAAAAATACTGAAGGCGTTGAATACTACGAGCTGACAGAAGAAGAACGCGAAGTCTTCCGCGAAGAATCTCAGCCGATTCATGAGGCAGTTTACAGCGAAGGCCATCAGCAAGAAATTCTACAAAAAATCTATGACGAAATTGAATCAGTGACAGGAGAATAACGGTTCGGGGTTGGGGATAGTCAAGAGGCTATTCCCTCTCCCCTTTTCCATAAAGTTTAAAGTACTCATTCATTTACTTATCCGTCACCACTACAAAAGGAGGCATAACGTCTTCATGAAAACGATTAATAAAATAGAAGAAATCGTGATAGCAGTTCTCCTCATTGCGGCTACGGCTGTATTGTTTTCGAACGTTGTCCTGCGCTATGGCTTTCAGGCGAATACGAGTTGGGCCGCTGAATTTATTCGATATGCAATGATTTGGATTACCTTTATCGGCATGGGACTCTGCTTTCAGCGTGGAATTCATGTCGGCATCGATTTTTTTATGGAGTTCCTGGCTAAAAAATATAAAATTTGGATCCAGCTCCTTATCAATATCTGCATCATCCTTTTTTTAATTTTTCTCGGATGGTTCGGTTTTGAATTGGTTCAGTTTTCGATTATGACAAATCAGATCACTCCATCACTTGAACTCAGTATGTATTGGGTCTATCTGATCATACCTGTTGGTTGTTTACTGTCTATATTGCACATGGGAATTCTCACCTACAGACTCGTAACGAAAAAAGAAGAGCTATCCTTGAATAACATGAATGACTAAGGAGCTGCCATATGACTACTACTTTATTGCTTATCCTCATTATTTTCCTTTTATTTTTAGGGGCGCCCATTTTTGTGGCCCTTGGTTTGTCAGCGTTTTTAAGTGTTCTGCTGGTCAGTGATATTCAGCCGATGATTCTCGTGCAGCGAATGTTTGCCGGGCTCGATCAGTTTGCTTTGATGGCCCTTCCCTTTTTCATCCTGGCTGCAAATATTATGGAAAGCGGCGGTCTATCAAAACGGATTTTACGTTGGGCCCGCGCACTCGTTGGACATTTAGCCGGTGGTGTCGCCATGACCACCCAGGTATCGAGCATGTTTTTCGGTGCCTTGTCGGGTTCTAGTCCTGCGACTGTTATTGCCATCGGTAAAATGATGTATCCTGAATTACTCCGGCAGAAATATGACAAGGCCTTCGCTTCGGGACTTCTTGCCTCGGCAGGCTCGGTATCGTTGATTATTCCTCCAAGTATTACATTGATCGTATTAGGCTCGGTTATTACACAGGTGTCGGTCGGAGATTTATTTATCGCCGGTATCGGAGCAGGTATTATTTATGGATTGGCTGCCGTCGTTTTTATTTATTTTCATGCAAAGAAACACAACATGCCTCGTGATAAGCGGGCTTCATTTAAAGAAGTGATCACCTCTACTTTGAAAGCTTTTTGGGCGCTTATGATTCCGGTCATTATTCTGGGCGGTATTTACGCCGGTATATTCACACCGACGGAGGCAGCAGGTATATCTGCCGTTTATGCGTTAGCAATTAGTGCATTTATCTACCGGGAAATGACGTGGAAAAAACTGTACCTGGTTTTTGTCAATTCAGCGGTTACTTCGGCACAGGTACTTATTCTTGTGGCATCTGCCCAGAT
The DNA here is from genome assembly GCF_042139015.1 of Alteribacillus sp. HJP-4. Classification (NCBI taxonomy): domain Bacteria; kingdom Bacillati; phylum Bacillota; class Bacilli; order Caryophanales; family Bacillaceae; genus Alteribacillus; species Alteribacillus sp. HJP-4. The sequence continues at coordinate 5,831 of NZ_JBHIKY010000035.1, forward strand.
TCTCGGCTGGTTATTAACGCGCGGTGGTATTCCTCAGCAGGTAGCAACATTCATGTCTGAAAATATCCAATCCGCTCTGCTTTTCCTGCTTCTTCTAAATGTTGCCCTGTTGATTATGGGGATGTTTATGGAAGGTGTAGCCGCGATCATTATTATTGCGCCGCTTATTTTCCCGGCAGCGATTGCACTTGGTATTGATCCGGTCCACCTCGGAGTTGTGTTCATTTCGAACCTGGCCATTGGAATGTACACCCCGCCGTTTGGCATTAATATTTTTGTGACACAGTCGATCACAAAACAGAATATGCTCGAGATGCTGCCGGGATTGAAGCAATTCTTTTTCGTTCAGTTCGCGGCGCTCCTCGTTATCACCTATATTCCTCAGGCCTCTTTATTTCTTCTCTATTTACTTGAATAAGGGGACAGTCTCATGACAATTACATTAAAAGAAGCAATGAAAATCGGTGGTCTTAGGGAATGCCGGATTATTGCCGGTTATCAAGGGATCGAAAACAAATTAAACTATGTAACGATTATGGAAGTGCCTGATATCGTGAAATGGTTAAAAGGGAACGAACTGCTTCTTACCAGCCTTTATCCGATTAAAGATGATAAAGAAGCACAGCGTAATCTAATCCGTGAACTTCATGAACGAGGTACGAGCGCGCTTGCGATCAAGCCGAACCGTTTCACGGAGTATATTCCCTACACGATACTCGAAGCTGCTGAGAAATACTGTTTCCCCGTCATTGAGATACCGGAGCGTATTTCATATCTCGACATCCTCTCCCCTGTCATGAACAGCATATTCGACCGAAAAGTTGTCCTGCAGGAGGATATCGAGGAAGCTTATCGACTACTAAATGAAGTGTCGTTAAATGAATCAAGTATTAATCACCTGATTCATATTCTTACTCATTTAACAAAACACAACATTGCGATAGAAAGCCTTGTTTCATTCGTGAATGTCGCTGCCTTCAGCAGCAGCTTCCAGCCTCTTCACACCCAGCAGGTGGAAGAGCTTGAGCTCGTGCAGCGCCCTATACGTCTTCAAAGAAAGCACACAGATGGGAAAAGCACAAGCTGTATTACGTCTCCGATCATTGTCGACGGAAAAGTCTACGGAGTCATCTCTAGCTGGGATGAAGAAAATGAACACATCGAGGCAGACCTTGCTATTTTAGAAAGAGCCTCCTCTGTGCTTGCTCTTGAATTTATGAGAAAGAAAGTCCGTTATGAAATTGAAATCAAATACAAAAGTGATTTTTTCCGCTCATTATTAAAGGAAGACATTCTAAGCGCAAATGAAATGAAAGAGAACGCAAAAATTTATAATATCCATCCGGATCACCGCTACATTTGCTGCGCGGTTTATGTAGAAAGGGAATTATTTCTAACCGATCAATTAACAAAAATCGAACTCATTATCAAGCAGATTGAAACAGATGCCGTGGTCGGGGTGATGAATCAAATGCTCTATATTCTCTTTCCTTCCATTGATAAGGAAGAGTCGGATGTTCTCCTGCAGATTCGGCGTCTGATAAGAGAATTACAGGCATCGTTAAAAATTATTCCGGCTGCAGGTATCGGACGAATAGCAGAAGCGGATGTCACCGGTATTCAAGAAAGCTTCCGTCAGGCAGAGCTAGCCATTTCCATCAGCCGCTCGCTCCCTTTAAAGGAAAATGCAGTCGTTCATTATGACGAGCTTGGCGTTTACCGCTTATTTGTCCACATGGACAAGAAGGAAGAAATGGTGAGGTTTCATCAGGAAACGGTCGGAAACCTGATTGAATACGATAAAAACCACAATTTAGAACTAATGCGGACCGTTGAGGCTTATTTTCTGCATAATGAATCCCTGGCTGCTACATCTGAAAGCCTTTATATTCATGTCAATACGCTGAAATACCGACTTCAAAAAGTTAAAACGTTGACCGGGTTGAGCTTTCAGCATTCAGAAGAAAAAATGATGATTCAGCTCGGCATGAAAATACATTACTTTTTAACAAACAGTTATCTAACCCCCTAAAAAAGCTTACTTTTATTTGTCTATTCCGACATCGTACTGCTGCGGTCCGGAATTATAAAATGAAAGGAGAGATATAACACGCATTTTTTAGGAAACGGAGTTGAGGTGAAAAGATGGGAACGGAACGCGTACAAACGTGGTTAAAAGAAATAAATTCAATTGGTGCCTCCGACAATGGAGTAAATCGGCTCGCATACACGAAGGAAGAAAGCAAGGCGATAGCGTTGTTTTCATCATGGTGTGAGAAAGAAGGAATGACTGTATCCGAGGATTCTGCAGGCAACGTTATAGCGCGTAGAAATGGTACCGAAGACCTGGCCTCTGTCGCTATTGGTTCTCATCTAGATACCGTCTATTCCGGAGGCTGCTTCGATGGGACGATTGGTGTCCTTGCCGGCCTGGAAATTGTGAGCCGGCTTAATGAACGAAAAATACAAACGAAGCATCCTGTCGACATTATCGTTTTCCGATCAGAAGAATCATCAAGATTCGGAGTTTCCACTATCGGCAGCAAATGGATGGCCGGGGAGGGCTCCTCTTCCATGGGCTCGTTAACCGATAGAGACGGTATTCGGTTGGAGGATGCCGTAAAGGAAGCAGGGCTTTCTTTCTCTCGGTTTCCAAAGGCTGAAAAAAAAGTGCAGGATTTTAAAGCTTTTTTAGAAATGCATATAGAACAGGGGCCGGCTCTTGAGGATGAAAATCGCTCGATTGCGATCGCCTGCAGTATTGCTGCCCCGCTGCGGGTAAGAGCCACCATCACTGGAAAAGCTTCTCATTCCGGGACAACGTCGATGGATACAAGAAAGGACGCACTCACCGGTGCCTCTGAGCTTATTCTTGCTCTTGAAAAAGCAGCCCGTAAGGAAAAGGAACATGGAACGGTAGCCACTGCAGGAAGCATCAAAACGCATCCGGGGGCTATGAATGTTGTTCCAGGTGAATGTGTCATTGATATTGACATACGCAGCAGTGATGTCCGGTCCAGAAAAAAAGTATTGCGTTCAATTCAGCATAAAGCCAAAAAAATAGAACAGACCAGGAAGCTTTTCGTTCGATTTGAATCGTTATCGGAGGAAGACCCGGTTCCATTAAGTGACGTGATCAAAAAGAAATTTGAGGCAGCCTGCCGTGAGCTTGATATTTCTCCATTGAAAATAGTGAGCGGTGCCGGACATGATGTGATGAACATGGCAAAGAAATGGCCTTCCGGATTAATTTTTGTTCCATCTGTTAATGGCCTCAGTCATCACCCTGACGAATACACCAGAAAAGCAGATATTACCCTCGGGGTCGATGTGTTGGAGCACACAGTCCTGTCCCTTGCGGAAGGCACTCTCTCCCCTGGTCAGAAAGGAGGCGTCAACTATGAAGCAGCACCTTCTTAAGGTTCTTTCTAACGTTCAGGTCAGTGCCCGTTATTGGCACATGACGCTTGATACCTCCAGAGTCCAGGAAACGATTAAACCCGGTCAGTTTTTCCACGTACGCTGCTCGGATGAATATACCCCATTTCTGCGTAGGCCTTTCAGCATTTATCTAATCAACAAGGAAGAGCGGACGATTGAATTTCTCTACCTTGTGAAAGGTGAAGGCACAGCGGCGCTGACGAAAAAGGAAAGCGGCGATACGGTCGATTTGTTTGGGCCGGCTGGAAAAGGGTTTCAAATTCCAGAGCATGCCAAAGAAATTCTACTGCTCGCAAGAGGGGTCGGCATTGCGACACTTGCCGCTCTCGCCCAGGAAGCGTCTTTCCAGGGGGTTCATTGCACAGCAGTTTTAAGCGCCAGATCGAAGGATGATCTGCTCGCCGCGGACATGCTGAAGGCATTCGGTACAAAGGTATATCCGGTGACAGAGGAAGAACAAACGAGCGACGTCGAATCGGTGGAACGACTTATGCATCAGAAAATGAAAGAAAAGAAGATAGATGCTATTTATACTTGCGGATCAAAGCGTTTATCAAAGCTTGCCCAGCGATTTGCCGATCATTATAACCTTCCTGGGGAAATTGCGCTTGAGGAGCATATGGGGTGCGCCATGGGGGCATGCTTTGCTTGTGTCTGTGATATCGAAGAAGACGACGGCAGCCACAAATCGGTCAGAGTATGTATTGACGGCCCCGTCTTTCCATTAAAAAAGGTGGTGCTCTCATGATTGCAAGGCGTAACACGAGTATTCGTATTGGATCATTAACCCTTTCTAACCCTGTTATGCCGGCTTCCGGAGCATTCGGTCCGGAAATGCATGAAGTTATCGATTTTAATAAACTCGGCGCGATCGTCCCAAAAAGTATTACGAAGCATCCCCGCCCGGGAAATCAGACACCAAGAGTATGCGAAACACCGAGCGGTATGATCAATTCCATCGGTATACAGTCCAAAGGGATTGATTATTACGTCAAATACGTTATTCCCGACTATGCCCAGTACGATGCTCCTATCATTTCAAGTATATCCGCTGATTCAATTGAAGAATTTTGTGAAATGTCTGAACTGCTCGGCAGACATAAGCATATCGATGCGCTTGAACTCAATATTTCCTGTCCAAATTTAAAGGGGGACGGCCATGCTTTTGGAATGGATGCAGACGTCACCTACCAATTGATGCAAAAAGTACGACGGGTGACCGAGGTGCCGTTGATTGCTAAGTTGACACCAAACGTAACCAGCATTCAGGATATTGCGAAAGCAGCAGAAAAAGGCGGCGCTGATGCCCTGACCGTAGCTAATACACTTCTTGCTATGGCGATTGATACGGAAACCCGTAAACCTAGAATCGGCAATGTCATGGGGGGGTTGTCCGGTTCCGCTGTTAAACCGATTATCGTCCGAATGATTTATCAAACCGCCCAGGTCACTTCCATTCCTATCATTGGATGCGGAGGCATCATGAACGGAAAAGATGCGGTCGAAATGATGATTGCAGGCGCCTCTGCCGTTCAAGTCGGAACAGCAAGTTTTATTCACCCTACCGCGCTCACTGATGTGCTTTCTGATATTCAAGACTATATGCAAAGGCATGACATTGATGATGTGAATGACTTAATTGGCACCGTTCAGTTGTAAGAAAAAAGGAGAGAAAACCGTATGGCGACGTGTGACTTATGTATTAAAAACGGCACCCTGGTAACTGGCACAGAAACATATCAAGCAACTATTTATGTAAAAGATGAAAAAATCATAGCTGTAACTGCACCAGATGTCAAACTGCTGGAAGCTAATGAAACCATCGATGCTGCCGGCCTTCATGTGCTTCCCGGCCTCATGGATACCCATGTCCACTCCCGAGACCCCGGCCCGACACATAAAGAAGATTTTTATCACTCCACGCGTGCAGCTGCAGCCGGTGGAATAACTACGGTATTTGAAATGCCTAATACCACACCGCCTGTCGATAATGCTGCACACTTCGATCAACAGAAAGACAATCTTTCTTCAAAAGCCGCCGTTGATTTCGGCTTATGGGGCATTTGTCTTGGTCATCTCAATAATAATAAGATTCTCGAGCTTCATGAACGCGGTGTCATTTCCTTTAAATTCTTCTGGGGCTACGCCGTGCATGAGAAAACGTTCCAATTGATGTATAACTACAAACCAGGAATGGACAATGTTATTCCTCCTTTCCATGATGGAGAGGTATATGAAATGATGGAGCATGTCTCGAATACCGGACAGATTTTTGCTGTACATGCAGAAAATAACGATTTGATCCAAACGCTGACAAGCCGGGTAGAAGAACGCGGCGGCAGCAGCTACGGCGATCTGCTTGAAGGCCGCCCTTCTCTTGCTGAGGTATTGACGGTCCAGACAGGCATTTCAATGGCAAGGGCGACTGGTGTCCGTTTTCACGTGCTGCACGTCAGCAGCGGCGAAGCGGTGGAGCTTGTCAGACAGGCACAACACGAAGGACTTCCTGTCACTGTAGAAACCTGCCCTCATTACCTCTTTTTGTCCGCCGAGCAGTATAACGACATCGGCTCTACGATGAAGGTTTATCCACCGGTGAAATTTAAAAAAGATCAAGACGCGATTTGGGAGGGGATAAAGGATGGGACGATTTCCGCTGTCTGTTCTGACCATGCCCCTCACACCGCCGAAGAAAAAGATGGGGAACTCTGGTCGATTCCCGCCGGTATGTGCGGCGTCGAAACACTTGCACCGCTCATGCTGAATGCCGTCAGCGAAAAACGGATCTCATTAAACCGTTTTGTTCAGCTGCTTTCTGAAGAGCCTGCCAGGATGTACGGAATCGCTCCTCAAAAAGGCACGCTTCAACCTGGTTCTGATGCTGATTTTACGTTTGTAGATATGAATAAAGAAGGAACAATCGAAGTCGAAAAACTTCACAGTAAAAGCAAGGTGTCCGCTTATAACGGCTTTCCTGTGAAAGGATGGCCTGTTCGTACCATCGTACGCGGCAGAACTGTCATGCATAATGGCAGCGTGATCGAAGACTCCACCGGACAGCTGGTCACTCCTGTTCAAAAAGGAACGGCGATTCATGGATAAGCACCCAGTTGCCAACCATATTCAAAGTCACCGATCTACAAGAAAATTTAAGAATACACGTATTCCAGAGGAGATCATAAAAGAAATTATTACCTCAGCACAATGGGCTCCGACCTCTCACAATGTACAGGCCTACAGTATTATTTCTATCACCGATCAAACACTGCGGGTCGAATTAGCCCATTTATGCGGAGATCAAAAATATGTAAAGGAAGCCCCGGCTTTTTTTGTATTCACAGCTGACTTTTATCCTCATTCTCTTATAAGCCGCCGGCTTGAGGTCCCATTTGAAATGGAGGAAACGGAAAATGTCATCGTCGGAGCCGTTGACACTGCTCTTGCTGCCCAAAACGCTTTGCTGACAGCCCGCGCTTACGGACTCGGAGGAGTGATGATCGGCGGTATCCGCAACCATTCCGAAAAAGTGGCAAAGCTTTTAAAACTTCCGGAATGGACATTTCCGGTCATGGGACTTTGCCTCGGCTACCCTGCTTCCATTACAGATCAAAAGCCGCGCTTCCCATTATACGGGGTGCTGCATGAGAATCATTACGACGCCAATGATATCGAAAAAGCGATAGTTGAATACGACGAGCGCACCCTACATTATTACAGTAATAGAAAACCAAACCCTAAGCAGTCGGGCTGGAGTTCGCAGATGGCAGCCTACCTCTCCACTCCCCGCCGTCCCGGGGTTACTGCATTTCTAAAAAAACAAGGCTTCAAGATGAAATAAGGAGATGCTTGCATGTCTTATCCGATTACTTTTTCTGCAGCCGGCGACTGTTTCATTACGAGACGCCTCCCGCAAGGTGATTCCAATGCAGAAGCATTGAAACATATACTTCTTCAGGGAGATGTCCGCTTTGCCAACCTGGAGGTCACCACCCATCGAAGGGAAGGCTCTCCCTCTGCATTCAGCGGTGGTACATGGGCGATGGCCGACCCAGAAGTATTGGACGACCTCGCCTATTACTCCTTTAATATGCTGAACGGGGCAACGAACCATACTCTCGATTACTTATACGGTGGCATGCTGGCGACCGAGCAGCACGTGCAGGACCGCGGATTTGTTTACGCCGGCTTCGGCAGCCAGCTTGCGGACGCTTCTGCTCCCCGCTACCTTGATACACCAAACGGAAGAACTGCTTTAATCGCCTGTACGTCCACCTTTCACGAATCATGGACAGCCGGAGAACAAAGCCGGGACATGCCGGGACGCCCGGGGATCAACCCTCTGCGCTTTGACACGACCTACACCGTCTCCAATGACAAGCTGAACCAGCTCCGTGCTGTCGCAGAGGCTACTTACATTAACGCAGACGAAAACCTTGCTGTGAAAGAAGGCTTTAAAACACCGTCAAATGGGAAAACATTGCGATTTGGCGGTCATTTCTTCAAGAACGGTACCGAGGAAGGGAAGGTACGCACCGTCGTTCCAAAGGACCTTAAGCGACTGGAGCAATCCGTTAAAGAAGCAGAGAGACAGGCAGAATACGTTATCGTCAGCCTTCATTCTCACGAAATGGAGAAAGAAGATAAAAACAAGCCCGCCGACTTTCAGCTTGATTTTTCCAGAAAAATGATCGACGCCGGCGCCGATTCCGTGATATGCCACGGTCCCCATGTAGTACGAGGAGTGGAAATATATAAAGGCAAGCCCATTTTTCACGGCCTCGGAAATTTCATTTTTCAAAATGATACCGTCACCCACCTCCCTAAGGATTTCTACGAAAAATATCACCTTCCTTACGAGGCGAATGTGGCGGACGCCTTTGATGCGAGGAGCGACAGCGGCATGAAAGGACTCGGCATCAACCCGGATGTCTGGCGCTCTGTCATTCCTGTATGGAAGATGAATCATGGCGGATTAGTAGAAATCACCTTCTATCCGATCGATTTAGGATTTGGAAAACCACGTTACACAAGAGGATGGCCGAAGTTGACGGAAGACCCTTCTGTGCTCGAACACCTGCAAGCTCTGTCCCGACCTTTCGGAACGAAAATAGAGATTCAAAAGGACGGCACCGGAGTTATCAGGTTGTAAAGTGGGTGGTGGAATGAGAGGACGAAAATGTGAGTGGTTTAGACTGCTCCTTATTGTGGCTATATTTAAGATAAAAGAAGGTCCATATGTTGGATCTTCTTTTTTTATTAAACCAAAAAGAAGAAATGAACACAGAGAATTCTATAGAAAGAATTTAAGGAGGGGCTTCGTTTTGTGGATCTATTTTGATGAGTTGGACGGATATTTACACCCTAAATGGATGTTCGTCCAGGCCTATACCGCGGATGCGGTGGTTTTTTATTCAATTAATCAGCCATTTGAGAGGCTTCTGCCTGAAGATTTTCATGACGACATTCACTCCCTAAGCGTCGATATTAGCGAAATGGTCAGGCATTCTGAAAAGCCGGATAAATTCGGTATTCATTTAGAAAAAGTACAGGAGCGTCTGCAAAAGGATGGACTTCATCCCGATCACATTTTTGAAGTTGATTATTTCATCATGCTTTGTGAGGATGTAGCAGAAATCATGGCTGTTGATTTAAAGAGTAAATTCAACACGAAATAGCAATATGCTAACCAGTCTCACCCTCGACAATGAACTTTTATCGATTTTCGTTGTGCACCAGTCATCATTACATTTGTAACTACTCGAATCATACATAACCCATTAAGGTAGTATTAAGAAGGATGTTAAGGAGGTTATGGCATGGCTGAGGTGCGAGTAAAAAGTATTGTAAAAAGGTATGGCTCCCATTTGGCTCTGGATAATGTAGACCTGGAAATTGCAGAGGGAGAGGTCCTGGGCTTATTAGGTCCTAATGGGGCAGGGAAAACAACGTTGATTCATGCTGTATCAGGCATAATCGGTTTTGATTCGGGGGAAATCAATGTTTTTGGCAGGGAGCAAAAATCTAATTTATTGGAAATTAAACGGCAGATGGGCGTTGTGACGCAAGAAATTGCTGTATTCCACGATTTAACGGCAAAAGAAAATCTCCAGTTTTTTGGTGGCATTTACGGGCTTAAAGGACAGGAATTAAAAGAAAGAATAGAAAAGACCCTGGAATTCGTCGGTCTTTCACAATACGCGAACAAGCTGCCTACGACCTTTTCAGGCGGAATGAAAAGGCGATTAAACATTGCCTGTGCGATCGTTCACAGACCAAAGCTGCTCATTATGGATGAACCTACGGTAGGGATTGATCCGCAGTCACGGAATCATATATTAGAAACGATCCGGCAATTAAATGAGCAGGGCACGACAATTATTTATTCGACTCATTATATGGAGGAAGTCCAAAATTTCGCTTCCCGAGTCGTGATCATGGATCTGGGGTATGTAATAGCAGAGGGAACCATGAACGATCTTGTAAAAAAAATACAGCATGAGGAGAAAATTAAGATCGAGGTGGCAGACCCCGCGGAGGACCTTTTACAAAAGCTCCGGAGAGTCGATGGAGTAAAACAAGTAAGTCTCACAGGCAGAGAAATTTTGATTATTTCTCAGGTGGGGGCCGGAAACCTGGACCGGGTGCTGTCGATTGCCAAAGCATCTGGTGAAATTCACTCTTTCTACACGGAAAAACCAACCTTGGAGGATGTGTTTTTAACCCTTACCGGGAAGCAACTCCGCGACGTGGGGAGGAAATAAAAAGATGATTTTTAGATCCAGTTATTTCATCGTAAGACGGATGCTGAGGGACTATGTAGGAATGACCATCCTTATATTGACGCCTATCGCTTTAATTTCTGTTCTGGCGTTACTAGCAGGCGGCGTAATAAGTGAATCACGCGGGATTCCGATTAGGGATGAGATTTCCGTCACGATGGTGTTTGCATTTCTTATGTTCAGCGGGTTTTACACCATGGAGTATGTAAAAGGTGACCTCATGTCTTCCATGAGATGGAGAATGTATTCACTTCCCATGGAAGTTTACCAGCATGCGTATTCCATCTTAATCTCAAGTACTCTTTTTAGTGTATTGCAGAGCTTTACCGTTGTGATTTTTACGATTTTTGTTTTTGGTGTCTATTGGGGGAATTTAGGCATTGTCCTGTTGATTCTTTTCGTCGTATCCACCGTTATTCAATTTCTGTATATTACCTTTGTTTTATGGGTGAACAATTATAAAACCGCGGAACGGCTCGGAATTGGTTTCGGGATGGCATGTCTGCTGCTCTCAGAAGTGTGGTTTTCATTCCCGGAAAATAAAGCTTTTCAGTTATTATCCAGCTACAGCAATCCTTTTGCTCTTGGGCAGAATATGATATTTGCAGCAATAACAGGAGAAAATATTGAAACAGCACTGATAAGCTTAGGTTTATTAATTGTATCCTTTATCATTTTAGCTTTGACTGCGGTGTATTTCGGAAGGCGGAAGCTCATATGACGATATTTTCGTTCGTATTTAAACGTTTTTTCCGAAAAAAATCAAACAGTATTTTTTTACTTGCGCTGCCGATTGGAGCCGTCTTTCTGCCAACGTTTGATTGGCCGCCGATTCCATTAGGCTTTCATTATTACAGTTTACTGCTGTTATTTATAGCTTCACGGCTGAGTGCCATCCTGATTGAAGACCGGACAGATAATATTTTACTACGGGTGAGTGCTGCCCCTATCACACATTTTCAGTATTTATGGCAGAATTTATTAGCCTACACCGCCATCCTTACCGGGGTTAATGCCATGTTTTTAATTGTTGGAAGTATCGTCCACGGAGGAAGTCTGCCGTCACCCTTCTTATTTTTTATCATTTATACCGTCTTTTCCATGACTGCCCTCGGTTTTACTTTAACCTGGTACTCCCTATTCCGGGATAAAGAGGCGGCTTTCAGCACTCTCGGAGGTCTCATCGTCCTCATGGCTATGCTGGGAGGTGTCATGTGGCCGGTCGAAGCGATGCCGGAGCTGCTTCATCGAGCAGTCATGTTTCTGCCGACTTATTGGGCAGCGGAAGCAACCCTGCTTCTTGCATCTGGGGCGACCGTGAAAGAACTCCTTATTCCATTGGCGGTTATGCTACTTTTCTGTTTTGCTTTCTTATTGGCAGGGAGTAGAAAAAGGCTTGCTTAGGCAGGCAATGACCGGTTCTATCTATCCTGTTTTGTTATGCTAATGATAAGTGTCGATAAGGGCGTGTATATGTATGAATAACAAATGGGAAAAATGGAATTCAGAATCAGCTGCCGTTCTCTGTCGTGTTCTCGGATTGGTTCTCCTTAGTCTGCTGTGGATGCTGAGAGGAGGAGGCGAAGAAGGGATCATCCTACTATTATTTCTTGTTGTCGCCACCCTGGCGAGATGGCGCCTTCCGTTGCCCGGCTGGACTGTATTCATTGACCAGCTTGCGTGTATCATTGCATTTTTTTACTGGCCATTTGCTGCTTTTGCCCTAGCTGTTCCCATTTTTGAAAGCATGTATCTGAGACAACCATGGCTGAGCATTCCTGCTCTTCTTTTTGTGATTGTTTATTCTGACTCGTCTATTTTTCTTCTGGCTGTTTTTGTCCAGGCAGGCTTGTCTGGAATCATTCTTGCTGGCTGGAAGCAGGATACAAAGAAATTTCAAAAAGAAGCTGATCATCAGCGACGGGACCGGTATGAGCTGGAAAATTTAAAAGAGGAGCTGCTTTTAGCAAATGCCCAGAGTGCCCAAATGGCAGAGTTGGCAGAAAGAAACCGAATTGCCCAGCAGCTGCATGATGAGGTTGGTCATGAGCTGACAGCTTCAGTACTTGCTCTGCAGGCTTATGAGCAGCTGGAGAAGGATGGTGATTCAGCAGCGGAAGAGATGTTTGAAAAAGCCAGGGAACGGCTTACCAATAGTGCGGCCTACCTTCGGGAAACAGTACATAATATGAAGTCAGTGAAAGAGCTGGGGATCGAGGGCTTCCAGGAAATTAGTGACCAATTCACTATGTGTCCCATCCACCTGCAGATTTTTGGAGACACCACTAAAATTCAGCCTCATTTATGGAGTATCCTTTACCCCTGTTTAAAAGAAGCGCTGACGAATATCGCCCGGCACGCCACGCCGCAGAAGGTGGAGGTTACGCTTGATATAAATCCGCACATATTACGACTGGCTGTTCATAACGATGGGGCAGATAGGAATAGAACAGCGAAAGAAGCAGGAGTTGGCTTAAGAAATCTGCGTCATCGTGCCAGGGCCGTTGGAGGGAGCATATCGACGGATACTACGGATGGATTTCTGTTAATCTGTGTCCTTCCCCTCGAAACAAGGAGGCACGAATGATGAAAATTTTGATCGTAGATGATGACACGTTGGTCTGCCAAAGCCTGAAAATTCTCCTCTCCCGGGAAAAAAATATGGAGATCATTGGTACAGCAGCTAATGGGGCGGAAGCAATTGATTCCTGCCGACGAAAAGCCCCGAGTGTAGTTTTAATGGATATACAGATGCCTGTCATGGACGGTATTCAAGCCACCAGGCAGATTAAAGTTGAATGGCCGCAAATTCATGTGATGATGTTAACTACTTTTAAGGATGAAAAAAACATCCGCCTCGCCATCTCAGCTGGAGCGGAGGGTTATTTAATCAAATCCACGGGAGTTTCCAATATGGCCGAGCAGATTCGAGCCCTTGTATCAGGCTCCAGCATCTTAGACGCAGAAGTGCTGAGACAATTGACCGGACCTGCAGAAAAGAAAGAGCTCGAGCAATTAACTCCGAGGGAAAAAGACATCGCGTCTCTTGTCGCGCAGGGACTTTCTAATCGGGAAATAGCTGAGCAGCTTTATCTCAGTGAAGGGACGGTCCGGAATACGCTATCCATTATCCTGGAAAAACTCCAGCTCCGCGACCGCACCCAGCTCGCCATTTATTATTTGAAGTAATAAATTAACGGTTTGATCGCTTCAAATGTCGATCCGCTAGTGGGAAAAAGCGGTGTGGGCGGTGGAAAAGCCGCCTGAAGTGGGGAAACCGGCTCAGCTCGGTGGAAAACCAGCTGGAGAGGTGGAAACGAAGCAAGCAGAGCGGGAAAAGGCCGCCGTACGCGTGAAAAGCAAGCTGAGCAGTGGATTTAAGTTATTGGTTCCCCGGATTAACACTTTTAGAATGCCTCATTTGCATAAATGGAAACACTTTCTTTTCATCAAACCCTTTTTCGTTGGAATCATAATAAAGAGGTTTCAATACGAAGAAGGGGAGAAATGACATGAACACCGGAAAGTACATATTGTTGTCAGCAATTATTTTCTTTTTTATGCTTCCGGTGGCTTCGGCGAACTCAACAGAGGTTCCTGCCGGACTTGGCGGTTTCTGGGATCCGGCATTAAATGAGATGAAGGTTCATTTTATTGATGTCGGACAGGGGGATTCCATTCTAATCGAAGGGCCTGCCGGAGAAACGATGTTGATTGATGGAGGAGATTATGAAGCGAGCGGCAAGGTGATCTCTTATCTGAAAGAGAACGGCATTGAATCTCTGGACTGGGTGGTGGCGACTCACCCGCATACCGACCATATCGGCGGTCTCGTTGACGTTTTAAAAGAAATCGAAGTGGGCCGGATTTTAGACAGCGGGCTCGCGCACACAACCGATACGTATTTAGATTATTTGACAATTGTAGATAAAAAAGACATCAATATCGATATTGCAGAGGAAGGCGAATTTATAAATTTTTCCCCCTATACGGTGCTTCAAGTCTTAAATGGATTCGAGGACAGTGATATTATCAATGAATCATCTATTGTGCTGAAGCTCTCCTATGGCAATGTAGATTTCATGCTGACGGCGGATGCCACAATGAAAAATGAAGCAAGAATGATCCAGCAATATGATGTGGAAGCGGAAATTTTGAAAGTCGCGCATCACGGATCACGATCTTCGACAAGCCAGGAGTTCTTAGATGCAATACAGCCTCAGATCGCTATTTTAAGCTACGGTGAAAACGATTATGGCCACCCGACAGAGGGGGTTGTATCCAGACTGAAAGGTGTAATGGCCGATATTTTCAGCACGAAGGAGTCTGGTGACATCACCGTAATTACGAATGGAACCAATTATCACGTAAATGCGGTGCCGTGGAGTGGCGCACGAAAAGAATTCACGTAAAGCAGCTGCCGCGAATCTTGGTCACTTCCTCGAAAGGTCGAAAAGCAGCCGTTTATCGGGAAATAACCTCTGCTGCGGTGGATAATGGGCCCTCGCCGAGGAAAGGAAAATTGAAAATAGGGATTATTTTCGTATACGGTGGAAACCACTTCAGTTATCGTCGATACCGTCCACTTTCAGCCGAAATGATCATAACGCGGTGGAAAACGCCATCGTAAACGCGATACCCATGACATCACCATTTGACTTTTTAGAATGAAGGTTCTATAATACAACAATACCAACTGGAGTATCAATGGAAACGAAACACATGAGAAAGTTATTTGGAATTCTGGATTTGTCTTGAAAAAGACTTATTCAGCTGGATCGGCTTCGGAGCCGTAAGAATGCAAGAGAGGAAGGGCTTGCGTGGTGTAAGGTAGATAAATCACGGGAATCCGCCGCGGCAATAATTTTGTAAACCAAAAATGTGAAAAACCAACAATAAATGTATTTCAGGTTATTTTAAGTGGTATAAGCGAAAGTCAGCAGGTATCTGCTGGCTTTTTTTTATTTTACGTCTGGAAAAATTGGAACCGATCTTGCCAATCACCGGCAGTATGTCTGCTCTGCTTCGTTGCATACTAAGACGGAGGGGGAGAAGCACATGGGGATAGTTATTTCAATGGAGCCGCGCCGCCTGAAGAAAGAATGGGAACAGGAAAAAAAGCTTCTGCAGAATCTGAAAGTAAGCGAAATGCAGCAATCCGCACAAAAGAGCTTTTCCCATTTGTTTCAGCGTTTTCACTTTCCGAACTCTTTTCTCGAGGAAGCCTGTCTCGACATGGCCCTGGATGCTTTTTTAGATGGGGGAAAGCATCATCGATACATGGAAAACGGGGTTCTGCCGTTTCGTTTTAAATTGCAGGCGGCCTTTAAAATTGGCAACCTTGCCAAAGAACTGACTTCGTTTATGTTTGACTGGGTGGAGGATTCATCCCCGCAGCGAAAGCTGATTCAGGAAGCAGCCGAGGGATTTATCACTGACTGGTGGAAAAAAGGATTGGAAACTGGCTTTAAAAGGCAGCGACTTCGTCTATAAACCTTATGAAAAAGTAGTATAAACGTGCCCGCAGCTTCATATAGTGAAACAAGCTATGCAGAAATGGGGCGGGCACGGTATGAAAAAATGGCTCATATTTGCCATTCTAATCATAGTATTAGCAGCAGTATTTAACGTTATGCAAAATCGTTTCACTACGATGGATACAGCTGCACGATGGCAGACGCCGCTTTCCGGAAAGGTAATCGTTCTTGATGCCGGACATGGGGGAGTTGATGCCGGTGCCTCGAGCAGAAGCGGCGTGATGGAAAAAGAAGTGGCGCTGAATACAACGCTCATGCTCCGCGATTACTTACAGGAAGCTGGAGCGCTTGTGCTCCTGACAAGAGAAGGAGACTATGACCTCGCAGGAACGGACGTGCGCGGCTACAGTAAAAGAAAAACGGAAGATTTATATAAACGGGCAGAAATTGTTAACGAAAGCGGTGCAGACTTGTATGTGAGCATGCACTTAAATGCAATCCCTGGAGAGCAGTGGAGCGGTGCCCAGACCTTTTACCATTCAGAGGTCCCGTTAAATGAACATATCGCTTTTTTTATACAGGAGGAATTAAAAAACAGTCTGGAAAACACGACGAGAACCGCCAAGCCTATTGATAATATCTTCATTCTCGAACAGGCGGATATCCCTGGTGCGCTTGTGGAAATCGGTTTTTTATCAAACCCCGGCGAAGCAGCCAATCTTGGGGACAGGGCTTATCAGGATAAGGTGGCGGTTTCAATTTACCGGGGGCTGCTTCGTCATTTTTCCGGGGAAAAGCTGCCGGAGTGATGTAAACGTTTGAAATGTACCATCCATAAACGGTATGCTAGAAGCAGCAATTAATTTGTGGCATACAAAGGATGGTGTACCTCTTGATAACTGAGGAAAAGATTTATGAGGTGTTACAGCCTATTAAAGACCCTGATCTCAAGAAAAGCATTTTGGATACAGGCGGGATCAAGGAAGTTAAAATAAAAGGCGAGAACGTCAGTGTGAAAATTGCACTGGCGAAGACAGGCACTGCCGAGCAGATGCAGATCCAGCAGGCCGTGGTAAAGCTTTTAAAAGAAGAAGTAGGGGCAGATTCAGTTGGCCTCCGCTTTGATACGCTCTCAGAAGAGGAAATTAAAGCCCAAGGCGGCCTGGAGGAGAAGCAGTCCCCAAAGTCCCTTCTTTCTGAGGATAATAAAACTGAATTTATCGCGGTAACCAGCGGTAAAGGCGGTGTCGGAAAATCCACTGTATCTGTCAATATTGCAGTGGCAATGGCCCGGGCCGGCAAAAAAGTCGGCATCATTGATGCAGATATCTACGGCTTTAGTGTGCCGGACATGATGGGAATTGACCAGCGCCCGCAAGTTGTTAATGATACGATTTATCCTGTGGAGCGATTTGGAGTAAAGGTTATTTCAATGGGCTTTTTTGTGGAGGACAATGCACCTGTCATCTGGAGAGGCCCGATGCTTGGGAAAATGCTGAACAATTTCTTTAATGAAGTCGACTGGGGCGACCTCGACTACATTATCCTCGATCTCCCACCCGGCACAGGCGATGTGGCGCTCGATATCCACACCATGCTGCCGGAATGTAAAGAGCTGATTGTTTCAACCCCGCATGCAACGGCAGCTTTTGTGGCAGCCCGTGCCGGAGCCATGGCGATAAAAACAAATCATGAAATTCTCGGCGTGATCGAGAACATGTCGTACTTCGAAAGTAAAATTACCGGCGAACGAGAAAACGTCTTCGGCGAAGGCGGCGGGGAACGCTTAAAGGACGAGCTCAAAACAGAGCTGCTTGGGCAGATTCCGCTCGGCCAGCCGGAAATTGATGAGGAAAACTTTGCTCCATCCGTATATGACACCAGTCATCCTATTGGCGAAATTTATAAAGGCATCACCGACCGCATCATTGAAAAGATCGGCAGATAAAGATAAGACCCGTTTAGAGGCACGCCTCTAACGGGTCTGGTTTTATTTATGAACCTCCACTGCCACCTTCGCCTCCACCGCCGCCGCTTTCTTCCTTCGACATCTGTTTTTTGGCGACCTCTTCCAGAAGCTTGGTGATTTTCTCTTGAAACGCCGGGGTTTCCAATGCTTCACTCATAATCGTCATGACCTGCTGCCGGTACTGTTTGCTTTTCATGAGCTCCAGCGTAGCTTTTTCCATCTCCGGATCCTGCAGGATATCCATCATCATTGTCTGGTACTCGGGGTCTTTCATTAA
This sequence comes from Alteribacillus sp. HJP-4, assembly GCF_042139015.1. NCBI lineage: Bacteria > Bacillati > Bacillota > Bacilli > Caryophanales > Bacillaceae > Alteribacillus > Alteribacillus sp. HJP-4. Next base: position 23,774 of record NZ_JBHIKY010000035.1, read on the forward strand.
CTCCTTCAGCAGTTCTTCATTTTCCTTCTGCATGCTTTTAGCTAACGCTGTCGCAAATTCCGGATCATTCATCATTTCTTCCCAGAATTTCTTTCCCTGTTCGGAGGTAAGTGAATTGTCAATGGCGTTTTTGACTGTTTCCTGGTCCATGACAATCGCTTCTTTCATGCTTTCCTCGCTTAATATATCTTTAATGGCCGTTTTTCCTTCATCTGTCTTTAATAAATCGACCATCATTTTTTTGGTTTCCTCGTAATCGGCATCGCTCGATTCTTCTGCCGCGGCCGCACAACCAGTTAACAGGCAGCAGCATATTAGAACGAGCCAGCCTGCTTTTGAAAAACGCATGGTTTGTGCTCCTTTCTATAATAAAAGTAGGTACGTTTAATATGCGGAAGTTGTGAAGAAAATATGCACAACGCCCTGACGGTGTAGCTTTTTTTTATGTATGTTGGTAAAATCGTAACGGACATGTATGTATTCAGTAAGGAGAGCGATTGGTTTGAATGCAAGAAAGCTCGTATTTTTATTCTTCTCAACCATGCTGGTGGGAGCCGTCAGCGGTGCGATTACAGGAGTGCTGCTTGATCTGGAGACGTATCTCAGCGGCGGTTTATTAAATTTCTTATTTGGAGTACTCTGGATGCTTGGCATCAGTGCCGCCATAGCACTCATCGCGCAGATGGGTTATTTTGCTTATTTAACCCTGCACCGTTTCGCTCTGGGGTTGTTTAAGTCAGCGAAATTGTGGAACCGCGTACAAGTTGTCCTTATATTATTTGTTTTGTTTGATTTAATTTACCTGCGTTACGCGGCGTTTGCAGCTGACGGGGAAACACTGGCAGGCTATGCTGTTATGCCGCTGCTGCTGCTTGCCTTCAGTCTGGCCGTCGCTTATTTGAAAAGAAAGGAAACAAATGCAACTGCGTTTATTCCTGCGCTTTTTTTTATGTTTGTAGTGACATCCATCGAATGGGTGCCCGCACTGACGGTAGAAACAGTGAACAATTCAAAGTGGCTGTGGATTTATCTGGCTCCGCTGCTCACCTCCAATGCCTGGCAGCTGATTACTCTCCATCGGTTAACTTATCAGGACGATAAGAGAAAAACAGCGTAAAAAAGCTATCCTTCCGTGTGTTCGGCACGAGGGGATAGCTTTTTGTTTGAATGCTCAAAATGCAGTGGCTAATTAACTTCATTAACAGAGGTTTCTGCCTGTGAAATCAGTTCTTCAATCACCACAAACTCGTAATTATTTCCATTCAAGCTTTCAATAATCTTTGGCAGCGCTTCACCGGTCTGCTTTGCCGAATCGGAAGCGTTTAAAAGAATAACATCCCCTGGTTCAATATCTTTGGTAATATTTTTTACAATCACATCGACCCCCGGATTTTCCCAATCATCTCCGTCGACGCTCCAATGGATGACATCATAGCCGAAGCGATCTATCGTTTCAAGGACCTCTTTGTTAAAATCCCCGTGCGGCGGACGGAAATACTGCACGTCCATTTCAGTCACGTCTTTTATTTTCTTATGGCTTAAATTCAAATCCTCCACGATTTCTTCCTGATCAAGCCGTGGATAGTGTTCATACTGATAGCCATGATTGCCAATCGTATGATCTTCCTCGATCATGCGCTGCACCACATCAGGGTGCCTCTCTGCCCAGGAGGCAGAAATAAAGAAGGTTGCATGAACATTTTTATCCTTTAACGTGTCAAGAATCGGTTCGGTCATGTCTTCGCCCCAGCTTACATTAAACGTCAACGCGACTTTTTTATCTTCAATATCCGCTTTATAGAACGCGGCAGGCTCCTCGGCTGACGAGAAAACAGGCAAAAAAGAAGGTCGTAACACAAGACTTCCCGCCGCAGCCACAATGAACAGCACAATCAGAAACATTTTTAACTGCCGGCTTTGTACTATAATTATTCGTTTTGCCACTGCATTATCTCCTTTCCGGCTTGCATCGTATTAGCATAATTTTATGCAGAAAAGGACAAGATAAGAATAAGTTTACATTTGTATTTTTTTCAGGAAGAAGGGGTTATGATGATGGGACTGCTGATCAACCAAAAAGAAGCAATCGAGATGGAGTACATATTAAAAAGAGAGCTCGAGGAGCTGCTTCTTGATTTTGGTGACGAACGTATTGAGGATACGGTGAAAAGGACAATGGAGGAAAAATATCGTATCATTTTCGGTTTGTACCGCCGTTTAGCTGCACCTGCTGACTGTGTCAAATACATGCGTTCCTTCTCCGCCCGATCGAACCTGACTAAATAACGCCAGTCCGAGCACCTTTTGGGAAAGGTGCTCTTTTTTATACTACAAGCAGCTTCCCTTGAATAAATTAATGAAGAAGAGGTATTTGTATAGAGAACGGGGAGGTGTGATTCGATGAAGGTTGCCGTGCTTGGAGCAGGACTGATGGGAAAGGAAGTCGCCCGCGATCTGCTGAGAAATAAAGCGGTAAGTAAAGTCGTGCTGGCAGACATTGATGAACAGAAAGCAGCCGCTGCGGTAGCTCCGTTACAGGATAAGCGGATTGCGGCGGCATTTGTGAACGCAGGTGACGAGAAGAAGCTTACGGCCTTTATTCAGCCGTTTGATGTCGTCGTAAATGCATTATTTTATACGTTTAATGAAGCCGTGGCAAAAGCAGCTATTGCTACCGGGGTGCACGCCTGTGATTTAGGAGGGCATATTGGGTCAGCGACTGACCGGATCTTACAATGGAAGGAAAAAGCGAAGTCATCTGGAATGACATATATACCTGATCTCGGAGTAGCGCCTGGAATGATAAACATTTTAGCCGGATACGGAGCAGGTCAGCTCGATGAAGTGAAAAATATTTATCTGCGTGTCGGCGGCATTCCGCTTCATCCAGAACCGCCGTTTGAATACAATCATGTGTTTTCGATCGAAGGAGTATTTGACCACTATACCGATCCTTCACTTGTGATCCGAAGCGGCCAAAAACAGTACGTGGAATCATTATCTGAGGTGGAGGCTGTTTATTTTGATGGCTTCGGGCCGCTCGAAGCGTTTCATACGTCCGGCGGGACCTCGACTCTTCCTCATACTTTCAGCCATGTCGAAAATCTTGATTACAAAACGATCCGCTACCCCGGCCATGCAATGAAATTCAAACCGCTTGTCGATTTGAAAATGACCAGCCGTGATTTTGAAGTGGACGTAAACGGACAAAAGATAAAACCGAGGGATGTGCTCCGCGAGGTTCTGGCCCCGGCATTTGCATTAAAGGATAAAGAGGATGTTGTACTGCTGCGTGTCCGTACCGAAGGAATAAAAGATGGAAAAAGTGCCTCTTTTGAATATGAAATGATAACGAAAAAAGACAACACACTGAACGTAACGGCCATGGCGAGATCGACCGCCTACACTATTTCTATCGTGGCTCAAATGATGGGGAGCGGCGTTATCAATAAGCGAGGCATTTTCTGCCCGGAAGAAATTGTCCCCGGCAGAGAATATATTCAAGAAATGGCCGCCCGCAGTGTTATGATAAAAGAAAAGGTCCATTAGAAGGGAGCAGAGAAAATGGAAGCTCGCATCTACCGTAATTTTATTAATGGTGAATGGAAGGAACCGGCAGGGGCTGACCAGGCAGATGTATTCAATCCGGCAAACGGGAAGGTGCTCGGAAAGGTTGTTCTTTCCGGAGCAGCAGAAGTGGATGAAGCAGTGCTGGCAGCAAAAAAGGCACAGAAAAGCTGGAAAAACGTCCCCGCTCCGGAAAGAGGAGAATTACTCGTAAAAACTGCTCAGGAGCTGAAAGAAAAAAAGGAGGAACTCGCTCAGCTATTGACGTCCGAAAACGGGAAGCCGATCCAGGAAGCACGCGGAGAAGTCCAGGAAGCAATTGACATGGGCTTTTACATGGCCGGTGAGGGAAGGCGTTTATTTGGCCAGACTGTACCGGCAGAGCTTCCTGGAAAACATGCGATGAGTTTACGTACTCCTGTGGGAGTGGCCGGCTTGATTACCCCATGGAATTTCCCGATCGCGATTGCGAGCTGGAAGATGTTTCCCGCTCTCATCAGCGGCAACACGGTGGTGTGGAAACCGGCACTGGAAACGCCGGGAATGGCAGACGCCTTTTTGCACATCCTTGAAGATTGCGGGCTTCCAGCCGGAGTTGTTAATCTAGTGCAGGGCAGAGGCGACGCGGTCGGCGACGCGGTCGTCAGTCACGATGATACAGACATTATTTCCTTTACCGGATCGACCGGCACCGGCAGAAAAATTGCCTCCAAAGCAAGCGGCATGCTGAAAAAAGTTTCGCTTGAAATGGGAGGGAAAAATGCTATTATCGTCATGGACAGTGCCGACATTGACCTCGCCGTGGACGGTATTTTGTGGAGCGGCTTTGGTACAAGCGGGCAGCGCTGCACCGCGGCAAGCAGAATTATCGTGCATCACAGCATAAAAGAAACGCTTGAAGAAAAGCTGCTGGCACGCACAAAAAACCTCACGGTCGGGGATGGGGCAGACGAAGCAAGTGATGTAGGACCGCTTATCCATGAGCAGGCATTAGAACGAGTAAATGAATATATGAAGGTCGGCAGCAGCGAAGGAAAACTATTGTGCGGCGGCTCCGTGATGAGGCAGGGCAAATACAGCAAAGGTAATTATTTTGAACCAACCATATTTACCGATGTTGCGCCGGACGCCCGCATTGCACAGGAGGAAATTTTCGGACCCGTTCTTTCTATTATTCCGGTTGACTCATTTGAAGAAGCGCTTCGTGTGAACAATGAAGCAGACTATGGTCTTTCCAGTTCAATTTTTACGAGTGATGTCAATGAAGTGTTCCGTGCTGTTAATGAGCTCGACACCGGTATTGTCTATGTGAATGCCGGCACGACCGGGGCAGAAATTCATCTTCCGTTCGGCGGCACGAAAAAAACCGGCAACGGTTACCGCGACTCCGGCACCGCATCACTTGATATATTTACGGAATGGAAGAGTGTCTATGTTGATTACAGCGGCAAGCTGCAGCGGGCACAAATTGATAACTATTAAGCCGATGGTATGAAGGGGTGCTCTGAGAAGCATCCTTTTATTTTTTGTAAAAGAAGACGGCCGGCTGGGTCCTTTAAGAGCGATTTAAGAAAGTGCTTCTTTCACAGTAAAAGAAGTAAAGCTGAAAAAGCCGAAATTTTTATGCTGAGTGCTTTTTATACCGGCTTAAAGCAATCGTGCAAAAAAACTTATTGACTCTTGCAGCAGGCCGTGATAAATTATTATTTGCGCGTTTGAAACGCACTTTTTCAGGGAAACATATCCAATACGAAACTTGAAAAAAAGTGGTTGACGTTCAGGCCGCAAATTGTTATTATTAAAAAGTCGCCAATTAAGCGGCAGTACAGATTGTCCTTTGAAAATTGAATGAAAGTCAAGCGTTTAATTAAAGTAACATCCCCCATCTAATTTAGATGGACAAAGCAAGAAGAGTCAGTACTCTACTATTTATTGGAGAGTTTGATCCTGGCTCAGGACGAACGCTGGCGGCGTGCCTAATACATGCAAGTCGAGCGCGGGAAGCCGTCGGATCTCTTCG
>NZ_JBHIKY010000036.1:0-28599 GCF_042139015.1 Alteribacillus sp. HJP-4
AATTTATGAAGTATTATAACAATGAGCGTATCCAAGAAAAATTAGGCTACCATACACCAATAGATTTTGGTGACATGGTAGCCTAAGAAGGTGTTTTATTACTGTCTCATATAACTAGGTCAGTCTAATGAGACGGTTTTCTTGTGTCCAACAGATCAATGCTGTGACAATTTTACAGAGGAGTGGATGGAAAATGGAAGCAGGCTGACTTGACCTGCCTGTTGTTCCGCTACGCGGGAAATCCAGCGTTTTTCCTGAAACGCACGCCCTAACAGCACCGGATCCATCGTTCCAGCAGAAAGAAAGCTGTGATTAATTACCCACCAGGAGGGCTGAATACCGGCCCGCTTTAAATCGTCCTGGAGTCTTTCAGCTTCAAGAACGGGTGTGGCTTCAGGGAGCGTTGCCAGTACTACAGCCGTTTTCTGCGGATCATGCAGCAGAGGAAGCAGCTGCTTAACTTCCTCAGGAAGCTCTCCCGCAGATCGGAGCACCTCTTGATGGTATGATTCGGCTGCGTCAAGCAGCAGCAGTGTGTGTCCGGTTGGAGCGGTATCGAGAACGACAAACTCTTTCTCTGCACGTGATGCCAGACGGGCAAACGCATAAAACACAGCGATTTCTTCTGTGCATGGGGAGTCGAGATCCTCTTTAATATACGCCAGGCTGTCCTCGTCCAGATCAGAGGCAACCTTCGTAAGAACACTTTGCTTATAGTGTTCTTTTTCTGTTGGTGGATGTATGCTGCTTACGGTTATAGTCTCTGGCAGCGATTCACCGGCAAGTGTACCAGGAAGGTGGTTTGCAGGATCCGTAGTAGTTAAATGCACGGAATGTCCTGCATTGGCAAGACGGCGCGCGATCGCAGCAGCAATGGTTGTTTTCCCCACACCACCTTTTCCCATCGTCATGATCAATCCGCTGCCTTTTTCTATTTGTGTGTTAATAAAGGCATCCAAACCAGGAAGTTCTGGTATAGTTAAATCGCTTTTCTTATCCTGCGGCTTCAGATCGGTATCAGAGAGAAGTCTGCGGAGCCCGTCTATACCTTCGGCCGCTGCAGCGAGCAGAGCTATGGTGTACTGAGGCAGCAATCGAAGATTCTCAGACATCCGTGACAGTGCCTGCTGCTGGCCCTGTATAAAAAAGTCAGCTGTTTCATCACGGCTTTCTTTTTCGGGATGAATCCCATTAATAATCAAGGACTGTTGATAGATGCCGAGCTCTTTCAGCTCACGCGATGCACGGTCCGCTTCCTCCAGGGAAGACTGCTGTGGACGGGCCACTAAATAAAAGGTGGTACTGCTCTCATCGGTGAGTGTGCGAACTGCTTCTTGATACATATCTTCTTTTTCCTGAAGACCAGAAAGCGGGCCAAGGCAGGAAGCGCCGTGTGTACTGGTATGAAGAAAATCAGACCAGGCGCTCGGAAGCTGCAGCAGCCGGAGCGTGTGGCCTGTCGGAGCTGTATCAAAGATAATATGATCATAACTGTTGTTTACGTCAGGTTGAACAAGCAGGCCTGTGAATTCATCGAAAGCAGCTATTTCAACGGTGCATGCACCAGATAATTGTTCTTCCAAATTTACAACAGCTGCCTCTGGAAGCTTATCACGGTAAGGTTCAACGATTTTTTCCCGATAAGAACCGGCAGCCTGCTTCGGATCAATATTCAAGGCATATAAATTATCGACTGCGGCAATTCGGGTCGGGGCGCTGGCAGATATTTTCATGCCAAAAACGTCTTCGAGATTAGAGGCCGGATCAGTACTGACAATCAGCACACGTCTTCCGGCTTCAGCTATTGAAATCGCTGCTGCTGAGGCAGCAGAAGTTTTTCCAGCGCCTCCTTTCCCGGAAAAGAAAATATGTTTTGTCAGCGTGAGCTGCTTCGGGTCAAAACGCATCGGTCTCCTCCTTACTTAATCTCAATATCCACCCTGCGCGGTGCAGTACCTTTTTTGAGTACATCTTCTTCTAATTTGAGCCATTGTGTAAGTTCATATCGATTGGGGTAGTCTCCTGATTTCATTATCTCCCCGTCGAGGAGAGTCACCGGGAGTACATCCATTCCTTTTTCTTTCATCAGCTCATTTACCTGTTTATTTTGAACGAAGGGCTCCGGATCCTGAGTCAAATTATAGCGGATAACCTCCGCACCGTGATTTTTCAGGACATGGAGGTCGGAGGCAATTCTTGTGAGTTCCGGGTCGACATCCGGCCCGCATACGCCGGTCGGACAGCAGAGTGCAGGATCAAAGATTTCAAGCTTCATGCAGACATCCTCATTTCTTTACAAAGATTTAATATATCAAAAGATTGACATATAATGATGTATTTATAATATAATAAGTCACAGAGCTATCATTTGACAAGGGAAGGAGATGAATTGGATGAAGACATTACAGGAAATACCGATCGAAAAAGCGGCCCCCGTATTAAAGCTGCTGGGCGATAAGACACGTTTAACGATGCTTGCCATGCTTTATGAAGGTGAATGCTGTGTCTGCGAGTTCACTGAAATTTTTAAAATGAGCCAGCCCTCCATCAGTCAGCACCTGCGGAAGCTTCGTGATGCAGGAGTCGTGAATGAAGAGCGGCGCGGCCAATGGGTCTTTTATTCCTTAAATAAAGATAATGACCTCTATGCTCTCGCTGAAAGCATCATTATGCAGCTTCCGTCGCAAATAGGGAAGCTTGAAGAGCTTGAGAAGAACGGTAACCGTGTCATCTGGTGTGGGTGAAATCACGGGTAGGAGAGCCATAATAGAGAAAAGGAGATAAACACCAATGCCTGAACAACTAATGGCTGTTCTGATTTTTCTTGTTACACTCGTGCTTGTAATCTGGCAGCCGAAGGGACTGTCCATCGGCTGGTCTGCCACACTCGGGGCAATTCTTGCACTGCTCGCCGGGGTGGTGACCTTTGCGGATGTCGGAGATGTAACAAACATTGTCTGGAACGCCACCTTGACATTTATTGCTATTATTATTATTTCTCTCATTCTGGATGAGATTGGGTTTTTTGAATGGGCCGCGCTCCATATGGCAAGGATTGCCGGAGGCAGCGGGCTGAAAATGTTTGTTTATGTAGCCTTGCTCGGTGCCGTTGTGGCTGCTTTATTCGCAAATGACGGTGCCGCTCTGATCTTAACACCAATAGTGCTTGCTATGGTGCGGGCTCTTCACTTTAAAGAGGCAATGATTCTTCCATTTGTGATGGCAAGTGGATTTATCGCAGACACAACCAGCCTTCCGTTTATTGTCAGCAACCTCGTCAATATCGTATCTGCTGATTATTTCGGGATAGGCTTTGTGGAATATGCCTCACGAATGATTGTGCCAAACTTGTTTTCACTTGTCGCAAGTATTCTTGTACTTTACTTATATTTTCGAAAACAGATTCCACGCACATATAATTTAGAAGACGTCAAAACACCTGCTGCTGCCATTCAGGACCACCGTATGTTTCGGCTCTCCTGGCTTGTGCTGGGTCTTCTTTTAACCGGTTATTTCGTAAGTGAATTTATCCCCTGGAGCAATCCGATCACCGGAGAGTCAGAAGCGTTTCCAGTATCCTTCATTGCCGGGCTGATCGCTGTATTCTTTTTGTTCATGGCAAGAAAAAGTTCTGCCGTTGAAACAGCCACGGTTATAAAAGGAGCACCCTGGACCATTGTTGTTTTTTCGATAGGGATGTACGTTGTCGTCTATGGCCTCCGTAATGCCGGCCTGACTGATTTGCTTGCGGCAGGGCTTGAGGCAGCCGCGGGCCAGGGACTCTTTGCAGCCACGATGGCAACTGGTTTTACAGCGGCAATATTATCGTCGGTGATGAATAATATGCCGACAGTAATGATTAACGCGCTGGCAATCGCTGATACAGAAACCCAGGGAGTTCTCCGGGAAGCGATGGTCTACGCGAACGTAATCGGTTCTGATCTTGGTCCCAAAATCACACCGATCGGCTCTCTTGCTACGCTGCTCTGGCTTCATGTGCTCTGGACGAAAGGCGTTAAAATCAGCTGGGGGTATTATTTTAAAGTTGGTATCGTGATTACCGTTCCAACTTTATTCATTACCCTCGCCGGTTTATATATATGGCTTTTAATTATCGGATAATGAAAGGAAGTACGTACAATGAGTGAGAAAAAAATAATGTATTTTTTATGCACAGGTAATTCCTGCCGCAGTCAGATGGCAGAAGGGTTTGGAAAAAACTATTTAAAGGACTGGGACGTTTATTCCGCCGGGATTGAAGCACACGGAGTAAATCCGAAAGCTGTTGAAGCGATGAAGGAGCGCGGCATCGATATTACTAACCATACGTCTGATACGATTGACCGCGATCTGTTAAACAACGCTGACATGGTTGTGACTCTTTGCGGTCACGCCAACGATATCTGCCCCACCACGCCGCCGCATGTGAAACGAGAGCACTGGGGATTTGATGATCCTGCCAAAGCTGAGGGCAGCGAAGAGGAAAAATGGGCGGTCTTCCAAAGAGTCCGTGATGAAATCGGCGAGCGCATTAAAAGGTTTGCGGAAACGGGAAAATAACTAATAGGGGCAGTGTTTAAAAGTAAACCTTTTGAGCACTGTCCTTTCTTTGAAATATAAGAAAGTATTAATTTTGTTGATTTCATCCCTGCAGACGGACGCATTCAGCTGTTAACGTTTGTTGTGGATTCTCACGAATCGCTTATCGGTGGATGCTTGCCGTAGGCACGGCCTCAGCTAACTTGGTCAAGAAGATTACAGCTCGACAGGGGACCCTGTCAGTTCTGTACAAAAATTCAACATGCTTGCTGCCGCCCGCCGGAGATTTTAAGCATACCCTTTCTGCAGCCACATATAATGTGAGCAACCGGAAGTTTAGACAAGCAGGCGCTTGTCCGCATTCTAAACTTCATCTAAAAGGAGCGGAGCGGGGATGAACAAACAAATGCATAAAGTAAGAAAAAAAGTTGATCAAAAACGAAAAAAACGCGACCTGCACTTTGAAAAAGAAAGAGAAAGACAGCGCTCTACAGAATCAGGATTTTACCCGCATCACAGTGATGCTCCTTACCACGAGCCGGAATTTTATATGTGGAGAGATCAGGAGGACACCAATGATACACCGAAAAGCCGAAAAGGGACCTGGGTCATTCAGGGCTTTGCGGCAGTGATATTGTTTTTGTTAACGGGTATTCTTTTTCAATCAAATCATCCAGCTCTAGAGGACGCAAGAGGCTTTGTGGAGCGTTCATTCGAGCAGGAATTTCCTTTTGCTGCGGCATCTGCCTGGTATGAAGAACGGTTTGGCAGCCCGCTTGCTTTTATGCCCGGAGGAAATACGCTTGAGGAGCCTGTCGCAAATGTGCCGGAGAACAATCCATCCGCTCCAGTGATTCCTGTATCAGGAACGGTGGCAGAAACCTTTTCGGAAAATGGCAAAGGAATTATTTTGGAGACGGGTCCAAACGAAACCATTGAAGCAGCAGAAGGTGGAGTCATTATACACGCAGGACCTCATGAAGAATGGGGAAATGCAGTTGCTGTTCAGCACTATGAAGGAGGAGAGGCATGGTACGGCATGCTCGAAGGAATCAACGTCAAGTTATATGATCATGTCTCCTCCGGCACGGTTATCGGCTCTGTAGAAAAGCTGGAAGAGCAAGAAGGAGGAAGATACTCGTTTGCGCTGAAGGAAAATGGGGATTACGTTGATCCTTCGGACGTGATCTCATTTGATTAGCGCGGTCCGTCTCATTAAGATTCATCCCTTATTCTGGCTCGTCTGCGCGCTTTCTTTATTTACGAGTTATTTTTACGAAATGCTGATGCTGTTTTCGATCGTCTTTCTCCATGAGCTTGGCCATTATGTAGCGGCAAGGTCATTTCAATGGCGGATTGAACATATCAAAATTCTTCCGTTCGGTGGAGTAATGGAAACGAAGGAGCACGGCAGCAGGCCGGCAGCAGAGGAAGCACTCGTAGCTATTGCCGGTCCTGCTGTTCACGTGCCGCTGTGCCTGCTCTCTTTTCTGCTTCTGCAGACGCCGTGGTGGTCAAATGCAGATCATGAGTCTTTCTTTTACTGCAACCTGCTGCTATTTTGTTTTAACCTGCTTCCGGTTTGGCCGCTGGATGGAGGGAAGCTTTTATTGTGCCTGTATTCACTGATGCTCCCATTTAAGCAGGCTCAGAAATATTCGTGGATGACGTCATTTCTGCTGCTGCAGACCGGAGCCCTCTTTTTAATTATTTTCTATCCCTTTCATTTACAGGCGTGGCTTCTGTACGGATTCTTTCTTCTTGCCCACCGCACCGAGTGGAAGCAGATGCCCTACAGTTATTTCCGGTTTTTATTAGCGAGAACAGAACTTGCCCGGCTGCCCGGGAAGTCGTATAAGGAATCCATATCCTGGCACGCCCGGCCGGTCGACGCCGCAAAAAAACTAAGAAAACATGGAGAAATAACTTTTCACATAATAGAAAATGGACAAATCCTGCCAGAATCCTATATCCTTGAAGCAATCACAAAAAATAATCAGGGGATGCTTCCTTTACGGGAATGGTGTTTGAAATAAAGGGGTTATCGCATGGAAGTCATTTTTAATACTGCAACGACAGAACGGCGTGCCGTACTCAGAGAAAACGGAAAGACCGTCGAAATAATTATTGAGCGTCCGGAACAGGACAGAATTGCCGGCAGTATCATCAAAGGCAGAGTCAAGGATGTGCTGCCTGGAATGCAGGCGGCATTTGTAGATATTGGCCGGGAAAAGAATGGTTTTTTGTATAGAAATGAGCTTCTCGCCTTTAAACAGCTGGAGGAACCGGAAGAAATAAAACAAAAGCTCAGCATATCCGAATTTCTAAAGGAAGGGCAGGAGATCCTTGTCCAGGTAAACAAGGAGGAGTTCGGTGAAAAAGGAGCGAGGCTGACGGAAAATATCGCGCTTCCTGGAAAATATACGGTTTACATGCCGGAGGGAGCGTACATAGGTATTTCGAAACGAATGTCCAATGAAGCTGTACGAGAGCAATGGCGTACAGCTGCTTCGCATCTTCTCAACCTCAGGGAAGGGCTGATTATAAGAACCATCTGCGAAACCGTGCCGGAAGACGTGGTGGCTGAGGACATTCGCTATTTACGTGAGGATTGGAAGCAGGCGCTTGACGCTGTCAAATCAGTAAAACCGCCTGCCGTAGTGCACCGTGACGGCGGCATTGTGGAACGGCTGCTCCGGGATCATCCACTTGAGAAAATGAACCGTATCATTTTTGACCATCAGCCTGACATCAAGCTGGCAAAACGGCTTCTTCGCTACGAGCAGAAGGATACAGCTAAGATTGAGCATTATCGCGGCTATGAAAATGTCTTTTCTCATTACGGGGTGGAAAGAGAGATTGAACGAGCGCTGCAGCCAAAAGTATGGCTGAAAAACGGCGGCTCCTTAATGATTGAAAAAACCGAGGCGCTCACTGTGATCGATGTAAATACCGGCCGCTTTACGGGTAAAACCAATCTCGAAGAAACCATTCTGCAGACGAATCGACTGGCTGCGGAAGAAATTGCTGTACAGCTGCGTCTGCGTGACATATCAGGTATCATCGTCATTGATTTTATTGATATGAAAAGAGAAACGGATCAGGACGCCGTGCTCCGCACACTCAGACAGGAGCTCCGCCGGGACCGGACAACGTCCAATGTGCTGGGTATCAGTCAAATCGGGCTCGTGGAAATGACCAGAAAAAAAGTAAGAAAAAGCCTGACGGATATACTGACGGATGCATGCCCGGCCTGTTCCGGAAGCGGAGTGCGCCGCTCAGATGAAGCTCTTGTATTTGAAGCCGAACGGCTGGTGCATGAGCATAGAGAGATAGAGGAAGAAGCAATTGTGCTGGAATGGCCGGATCGCGCCGAAATATGGGCAGAAGCATCCGGTCTGTTAAACCAATGGATGGATCGCTATCCATTCAGAATATACAGTGCTGCTTCAGCCGGTTCTGACAGAATTAACATTCTCTTTAAAGGTACGACAACAGAAGCAGAGAAAAAATGGAATCAATTGCTGAAAAAAGACCGCTCTTCCTTTGATATGCCTGATTGACACGGTCCTCAGCGCGTGGTATGATGTCTTTTGTTAGTCGTTTGGATTCGCACCCAAACTACAACCGCTCAAATGCAGGTTATAAGTCCTTACGGCACCTGTACTGGCGAGTCTAAGTCATTAGGAGGTGCATACAATGTACGCAATTATTGAAACTGGCGGGAAGCAGATTAAGGTCGAAGAAGGCCAGACTGTTTACGTAGAAAAGCTGAACGCAGAAGCAGGCGATGCTGTAACATTCGGAAACGTAGTCTTCGTCGGAGGCGACAATGTAAAGGTCGGTGCTCCATTCGTAGACGGTGCAAAGGTTACCGGCAAGGTTGACAAGCACGGACGTCAAAAGAAAATTACGGTATTTAAACTGAAAAAGCGTAAAAACTACCGCCGCAAGCAGGGTCATCGTCAGCCCTACACTAAAGTTGTCATCGACAAAATTGATGCTTAAGGCCTGAAAACGATGATTGAAGTAAATGTTGATCGAAGCAGTACAGGAGAAATCCTCACATTTTCAATGTCCGGACACGCAGATTCCGGCCCTTACGGCTACGATCTTGTATGTGCAGGAGCATCTGCCGTTTCATTCGGAGCAGTAAATGCAATTGCTTCTATTTGTAATGTAGAGCTTAATGTAGACATGAAAGACGAGGGAGGCTACCTTCTCTGCGCCGTGCCTGAAGAAATGAACAGGGCCGTCAGAGAACAAGTCCAGCTGCTGCTGGAAGGAATGCTCGTATCCCTCGCTACGATCGCCGAAGAATACGGTGAGTATATAACGATTGATGAATCCAGGAGGTGAGACACATGTTGAAATTGAACCTGCAGTTCTTTGCTTCGAAAAAAGGGGTAGGTAGTACAAAGAACGGCCGTGATTCCATTTCTAAGCGCCTCGGTGCGAAGCGCGGAGACGGACAGCTCGTTTCGGGCGGTTCTATCCTTGTGCGCCAGCGCGGAACACGCATTTACCCTGGGGTGAACGTAGGGAAAGGCGGCGATGATACGCTTTTCGCAAAAAGCGATGGTATCGTGAAATTTGAACGCCTTGGCAAAAAGCGCAAGCAAGTAAGCGTTTATCCAAAGGAAGCATAAGCCTATAGAAAACGTCCAGTGCTTTGGCACCGGGCGTTTTTTTGCATTGTGTACCCCTATGTTCACTGGTCACTGCAGGAGGACGCTTTCCGCGGGCAGCCACGATGATTCCTCCGCATACTGATTCCGCTATTTTCCATAAAAAGCCTGGTTTTATAACTTTGCCGGACATGGGTGCCGTTAATGACCGAATTTTAAAAGAATTACGGATCTCCTGTCCGCGTCCAGACCCGGACCTTTTATTTCGTTGCGTTCCAGCGGGCTGAACGTTTACATATTTCACCAATCGGGCATAGATAACGTGATAACGAGAAATTCTACAAAGGAAGACGTATTGATGACATATATCTTGTTGCTGATCGGATTTGCGCTGTTAATTAAAGGAGCTGATTTATTTGTGGACGGTGCCTCCAGCATCGCCGGACTTCTCCGGGTACCTCCGCTATTAATAGGACTTACAATTGTTGCCTTTGGGACAAGCTCGCCGGAGGCTACGGTCAGCATGATAGCAGCCGCGCAGGGAACAACAGAAGTAGCACTCGGCAACGTGGTCGGCAGCAACATTTTTAACATTACTCTTGTCGCCGGTCTCACCGCCTTTCTTTTTCCTTTAAAAGTGGAAACGGAAACGATACGAAAAGAGATCCCTTTTACCTTTCTTGCGAGTACTGCACTGCTTATCATGATGAGCGATGTTTTGCTGCAGGGCGAGGTAAACACCAATATAATATCCCGCGCGGACGGATTTATTTTCTTACTGTTTTTCACCATTTTCCTATACTATATTTATGAGGTGGCCAGAAACAGCCGCGGCAATAATACCGCAGCTCCTTCAACTGTGACAGAAAAGAAATGGAGCAGGCATGTGTTATTTACGCTGGGCGGCCTGGCTGCGATTATCTTCGGTGGTGATCTCGTTGTCCGAAACAGCACAGAAATCGCCTACACTTTCGGCATGAGCGAAACGCTTGTCGGATTAACCATCGTCGCGGTCGGAACCTCGCTGCCGGAGCTGGTGACCTCCATAACAGCAGCGGTAAAAAAACAAAGCGAGCTGGCACTTGGCAATATTATTGGAAGTAACATTTTCAATATTCTATTTGTCCTCGGAGCTTCTGCGGTAATATCTGACCTTGTTGTCAACAGCAAGGTGTTTCTCGATGTTGGGCTGATGCTGCTGCTGACACTTGTGCTGCTATTGTTTTCGAAGACTAATTATAGGGTTGGAAAATATGAAGGAATGATGCTGGCAGGATTTTATGTGGTTTATCTGGTGTATATTATTTTGCGGAATTAGGAGGAGCATTACGATGAAAATTACTGTCGTCGGCTACTGGCATGCCTTTCCGAAAAAAGGAGAAGCTGCCTCGGGCTATTTGCTTGAACAGGATCACACGAAGGTGTTGATTGACTGCGGGAGCGGGGTGGTTTCGAACCTGCAGCGTTATTGTAGTCTGGACGAGCTGGATGCCGTTGTTATTTCTCACTACCATAATGACCATATTTCTGATATAGGAGCGCTTCATTATTTTCGGCTGCTTCAGCCCTATATTCAAAAAGAAAACCCCCGTGCGTTTCAAGTGTTCGGACATCAGGACGATCAGGAAGGCTTTCAGCGCCTTTCCTATCACGATATTGTAAAAGCCAAACCGTACCGGGCGGAAGAGCCGCTGCAGATCGGGCCATTCACTTTCCGTTTTTACAGAACGACTCACCCGGTGCCTTGCTATGCGATGAAAATCTCCAATGCGGAAAGCTCTATTTTCTATACCGCAGATACCGGGTATACGCCTGAGCTTGCAAAAGCAGCTGAAGGAGCAGAGCTACTGATAAGTGAATGCAGTCTGTATAAAGGACAGGACGGTTCCGCAGCCGGGCATTTAACGAGCGAGGAGGCTGGGAGACTTGCAGACAGAGCCGGGGCTCCGCAGCTGCTGCTATCGCACCTGCCTCACTTTGGAGAGCACAGCCGGCTGAAGCAGGAAGCCAAAGCTGAATGTCCTAATACTGCAGTGGATCTTGCTTCCTCCGGCTGGAGTAAAACGTTCTAAGCATTTCCAACATAGTTCAAAAAACACGGGGAAACACCTCGTGTCTCAGGTTCTTGGTTTGCGGTGCGTCGCGGAAACTTAGTGATCAATACGAAAAATAACAAAGTCGCCCTTTTGGTGTTTATTCATAGATGGAAGAACGAAAATGTGCCCACCTGCAGGGATGAAAACAACAAAATCTACTTTTTTCTTAACTTTGAACAAATAAAATGGCTGGAAAACCACCATTTTCCAAAACATACTAAAAAAGCTGTATCAAAAGGATAAAATCTATTAACGCGTCCCAAAAATAATCCCGTATCACTATAAAAGTGGTGCGGGATAACTTGTTTTGGTGTGTAACCACCAGAACGGGGACTGAAATTTTTTAAAATGTCTGTTGATACAGCCGCTTCTACACAGCCTGAGACACGGGTAAACACCCGAGTCTTTTATTTATTAAAATGCAGCGGCTGTTATTTAAGGAAAAATTATGTGGATTACTAGGTAATGGGTAATTATAACTATTTATTTTTTAGCAAATGTTATTTTTATAAAATTTACTATGAAAAATATCACAGATAAGCCGATAATATAGAAAGCAGGGCATGTACATAGAGCACGGCCCGATAATTAAGCCGGCGGGACCTTCTGCCATTGGCTGGCAATGGGAGTTGTTTATATGAACCATTCAGAGTACCTGGATGTATTTATTGAAGAAAGCCAGGAGCATCTTCAAGCGATAAATGATCATTTATTACAGCTTGAAAATGATCAGCGCAATTTATCCATAGTCGGAGAAGTATTCCGCTCCGCTCATACGTTAAAAGGGATGGCAGCCACGATGGGATATGAGGATCTGGCCCATTTAACACATAACATGGAGAATGTGCTGGATTTGCTTCGAAATGAAAAGCTTGATCCATCTACAGAAGTAATCGACATTGTATTTGAAGCTGTGGATGACCTCGAGGAGATTGTGACAGACATTGCCGGAGGCGGAGAAGGGAAACGGGACATCTCAAATGTTACCGCCCGTCTCGAAGCAGTTCAGCAGGGTGATGGAGCACCAGCTTCAGAGGCTGCCGCGACTGCAGAAGTAACTTCACCTTCTCAAAGAGCCGGGTTACAGGAAAACTATGATCAATATGAATTAACAGTCATTCAACAGTCTGCCGAGCAGGGTTATCATGCTTATCAGGTGGAAATTTCACTTGATGAACAAACAATGCTGAAGGCCGCCCGTGTATTTATGGTGTTTGAGGTTTTGGAACAGATCGGAGAAGTAATAAAATCCAATCCCCCTGTAGAAGCCCTTGAAAACGAAGATTTTGAGCAGCATTTTCTTGTGACAGTGCTTTCGAAAATTGATGCTGCCGAGATTGAACAGCGTATATTCAAAGTTTCAGAAATTTCCCATGTAGACATTCAAGTAGTCGAGGTCGAGAAGTACAAGCAAACACAAGAGCCGAGGGTGGAAGAAGCACCTAAAACTCGTTCTGCCGGCCAAAGCAGTGAGACAGGAAAGAAATCGGCCGGTAAGAAGCCGAGTGAAGGGAATAAAACAATCCGCGTAAATATTGAACGGCTCGATGTCCTGATGAATCTTTTTGAAGAGCTTGTCATTGACCGCGGCCGTCTCGAACAGATTTCAAGTGAATTAAAGAACAGCGAATTAAACGAAACGGTAGAACGGATGTCTCGTATCTCCGGCGATCTCCAGGAAATCATTCTGAATATGCGGATGATGCCCGTTGACCAGGTTTTTAATCGTTTTCCGCGGATGGTCCGAAGCTTATCCAAGGATCTGGGAAAACAGGTAAAGCTTGATATTTCCGGAGCGGAGACAGAGCTTGACCGCACTATTATCGATGAAATTGGAGATCCGCTGGTTCATCTGATTCGCAATTCGATTGATCACGGTATCGAAAGCCCCGAGAAGCGAAGACAGGCGGGAAAAGTAGAAGAAGGAACCGTACTGCTTAAAGCGTATCACAGCGGAAACCATGTTTTTATTGAAATCGAAGATGATGGAGCCGGTATTCATAAAGAAAAAGTGATTCAAAAGGCACTCGAAAATAAAGTCGCGACAGAAGAAGAAATAGAGAAAATGTCCAATCAACAGATCTACAGTCTTCTTTTTTCTTCTGGCTTCAGCACGGCTGAGCAGATTACGGATATCTCCGGGCGCGGTGTAGGGCTCGATGTTGTGCGTAACACGTTTGAGTCGCTGGGCGGAGTCGTATCCGTTGATTCAGAATTAGGAAAAGGCTCCCGATTTTCAATACAGCTTCCACTGACACTTTCAATTATCGATGTCATGCTTGTTGAAATTGGGCTCGAAAAATACGCCGTACCGCTGACTTCTATTGTAGAAACGGCGATTGTCAACAAAAATGATGTGTACAGTGCCCACAGCCAAAAGGTAATTGATTTTCGAGGAAAGGTCGTCCCGCTAGTTTTCCTGAGTGAGACCTTTGAAGTGCCACGAGAGGAAACGGATGATGAATTTTATTCTCTTGTAATTATTAATAAGGGAGATAAGGTAGCGGGCCTTGTAGTGGATTCATTAATCGGGCAGCACGATATCGTTTTAAAATCTCTCGGTAATTACTTAAGCAATGTGTTCGCGATTTCTGGCGCCACTATCTTAGGAGACGGACAGGTGGCTTTGATTATTGACACCAATTCCTTAATCAAATGATAAAGGGGGCAGAAGTGATGGCCAATGCTGCAGAAGAGAAAAAAGATTTAAAGATTATTGTATTTCAGCTGAAGGACCAGGAATATGCGATGGAAGTTGAATATGTGCAGTCGATTGAACGGATGCAGTCCGTCACACGTATACCAGGGGTGCCTTCCTACATAGTCGGAGTAATGAATTTGCGGGGAGTAATTACTCCTGTCATCGATCTGCGGTCCCGTTTTGGTATTGAAAAAAAACCATACGACGAAGCGACGCGGATCCTCGTACTCTCCAAAGACAGCAATGAGATCGGATTCATTGTAGACGGCGCCAATGATGTACTTGATATTCCCGTCTCCAGCATTGAACCGACGCCGGAAGTGGTAGGTGGAGTTGCAGAGGAATACTTACGTGGAGTGGTAAAAATTGAAGATCGCTTATTCACCCTGCTTCATCTTGATAAAATTTTACAAAAACAAACGGACAAAGCAGTAGAACTATAGGAGGCTATGAAAAACATGCCATCAGTATTAATCGTAGACGACGCATCCTTTATGAGAATGATGATTAAAGATATTTTGTCAAAAAATGAATTTGTAATTGCCGGAGAAGCATCAAACGGGGAAGAAGCAGTAACCATGTATAAAGATTTACAGCCGGATCTCGTTATGATGGATATTACGATGCCGGAAAAAGACGGAATTGCCGCTTTAAAAGAAATAAAAAATAACGATCCGGCTGCCCAGATTATTATGTGCTCAGCAATGGGGCAGCAGTCGATGGTAATCGACGCCATCCAGGCAGGGGCCAGGGACTTTATCGTAAAGCCGTTTCAGGCAGACCGTGTCATGGATGCTATCAACAAAGTACTTGGATAAGAAAGGAACCTGTTATGACAGCGACACCAAATATGGAAGCAGGGCATGTAAATGCGATTTCACTCGCAGCATCAGACATTATTCACAGCCATTTAGGGCTGCAGGCGCGTATGGAGAAGCCGTATATTTCAGGCAGTGATGTGCTCTCCTCGGATATTTCAGTCGTCATGGGAATCAATGGAAGTCTAGAAGGTCAAATTATTTGTACAATGGAAGCTTCGACGGCCTGTTCTATCGTCGGAAGCATGATGGGGGGAATGACGATAACCGAGCTGGATGACATGGGCTGGAGCGCCATCCAGGAATTCGGAAATTGGGTAGCAGGACGAGCAGCCTCCGAGCTGGAAAAATCAAATGAAACGGTCGACATCACTCCGCCAGTCATCAATGAAGGACATTCACGCTTTCGAATAGCCTCAAAATTTTTGACCTTCCCTTTGAACAGCAGTGCAGGAAGTATAAAGCTTCATGTTGCTGTCGCGCCGGTAAAATAACGAATTAGCATAATCTCAGTGATTGTGCTTTTTTCATGCTGGTTTGTACCTGGCGTACACGGGGAAATAGAGCGAATCGGGTGGAAAAGCGGTCCGGGAGCGGGAAACAGCGAAACTTCCCTGGAAAAATCCACGGAGAGAGGGAAACCGTATTGTCAAAAGGTTAAACGCCGAGCGCTTCCGTGGAAAGCGGATCCTGAAAACGGGAAATCCCAATTAGCGAGGGGAAATAGAGCGAATGGGTGGAAAAGCGGTCCAGGAGCGGAAAACAGTGGTGCTGCCAGGGATCCGGAATACTAAATGAACATTTCCTAAGAGCAGTAAATCAAAAAAAATTGATTTAATGCTTGCGTTTTATGGAAATTAACGGTAAGATAAATTTATATCAAAAAATATTGATTAATAGAACCCAAAACGTTCTGATCACTCCATTACGAAACATTGGTTCAATACATTCTCATCCATATTCAATAGGTGATAGAAATGTTTTTGATTCATTAATCAAAAATAATTGATTAAGGGGAGATAAAAATAATGAATAATTCTTCACTACCGGTTGCAATTATTGGAGGAGGTCCTGCAGGCCTTGCGGCAGCAGCCCATCTTTCAAAACGGGGTCATTCATTTCTATTGTTTGAATCAGGGGAAAAACTTGGGAATCATTTCTTAGACTACGCTCATGTCCGTTTATTTTCCACGTGGGAGTACAATATTGATGAAGCCGCAAAATATTTACTTGAGAAGAATGGAGTTGAGCTGCCTAACCCTGATGAATTGCCGCTGGGAGGAGAAATCGCGACGAAGTATTTACAGCCGTTAGGAAATCTGCCTGAGCTGAAACCATTTATTTATTTGAACAGTAAAGTGGTTCATACTGCCAGAAAAGGGTTTGATAAAGTTAAATCAAAAGGAAGAGAAGACGCGCCATTTGAGCTTCATGTCGAAAGCAGCAATCAAGAAGTCCAACGCTATTATGCGAGGGCTGTGATTGATGCTACGGGGACGTGGCAGCAGCCCAACCCTTTAGTATCTGGCGGACTTATTGAAAAATCCTCCTCAAACATTCATTATCGAATACCAGATATTCTGCATGAGGATAGAAAGACATTTGAAAATAAGCGTGTTCTCATTATTGGAAGCGGACATTCAGCTTTTCATTCCATTCTTGAGTTAGCAAAGTTGAAAACAAAGGCTCCAAACACAGAAATAACCTGGATGATTCGAAGATCGAATATAGAGGAAATAATGGGCGGAGGAGATAACGATCAGCTGCCTGAAAGAGGGGCATTAGGAACCCGGCTCAAACAGGTAATTAGTGATGGAGCGGTGAATGTGTATACTTCCGCTGTTGTTCAATC
The DNA here is from genome assembly GCF_042139015.1 of Alteribacillus sp. HJP-4. Taxonomy (NCBI): domain Bacteria; kingdom Bacillati; phylum Bacillota; class Bacilli; order Caryophanales; family Bacillaceae; genus Alteribacillus; species Alteribacillus sp. HJP-4. Next base: position 16,635 of record NZ_JBHIKY010000036.1, read on the forward strand.
CCTTCGGAAAAGCAATGGGAATCGTGTGATTGTGCATGCTGATGTACAAGGAGAACCAATGACTTCAGGTCCCTATGATGAGGTGATCGCAAATACTGGTTCAAGACCGGCATTTCAATTTTTAAGTGAAATAAGATATACTGCCGATCCAGCACTAGAAAGCGTACCAGCTCTTGCGCCACTGATTGATCCAAACGTACACAGCTGCGGAACCGTCCGTCCTCACGGAGAAAAAGAGTTAAGGCAGCCGGAGAAGGATTTCTATATTATTGGTGCGAAAAGCTATGGCCGTGCTCCTACGTTTTTGATGGCGACCGGATATGAGCAGGCACGCTCTGTGACTGCCTATTTATGCGGAGATGAAAAAGCAGCTGAACGAGTAGAGCTTCATTTGCCGGAGACAGGCGTGTGCAGTACAAATCCTCCTGTATTAGAGATACAGTTGGTAAACAATAACTCCTGCTGCAGCTAAAGCGTTATAAAACCAGAAGGGCTGAACTTCAGTCCTTTTGGTTTTATAGAAAAAATCGAACAGGGTAGTGATGTAAACACAGTGGAAGCCTCCAAAGAATACAGCAAAAAATACATAGGAAAGCTTATTTTTTTATCCATCGCTATGATAGGCACCATGACAACTTGGTTTGCGATGACAGCCGTCCTTCCAGCATTATCTGAGCTATAGGATCTAAATCAGAGGCAGGAAAGCTATATTACCGTTATGGTCCAGGCAGGATTTGTAACGGGCTCTCTTTTTTCTGCCTTTTTAAACCTGGCTGATCGTATTGCGCCGCCGATGATTTTTTTATGGGCAGCCTGCCTGGCAGAGGTATCTACAATTCTAACGGCAGCTGCGGCGGATACATATTCAGCGGCACTCTGCATTCGTTTTGTTACTGGCTTTGCGTTATCTGGTGTGTACGGTCCCGGTCTTAAATTAATATCCTCCTGGTTTCGCATTCGAAGAGGGATGGCATTAGGAATCATAGTAGGGTCACTCACATTCGGTTCAGCTTCACCGCATTTGTTTTATGGATTTGGTCTGCCATCATGGGAAACGGTACTTTGGCTGGCTGGCACGGCTTCCATCTGCTCAGGGCTTCTCGTATTCATCACTCTCTCGACAGGACCTTATTTTTTACCAAGCGGAAAATTTGACCCCCGTGCTATCCCAAGGGCGTTTCGATACATGCCTGTTCGTCTAGCAAATTTTGGTTACTTTGGACATTCGTGGGAATTGTACGGCATGTGGACGTGGATCGGCACATTTTTATTTCAAAGCTTTAATGAGCGGAGTCTGCCGCATTCTTCTCTTCTTTCTTCTTCACTGACCTTTGCTATTATTGGATCAGGATTTTTCGGGGCATGGGCAGGAGGAGTGATAGCTGATCGCTTCGGAAGAGAGCAGGTCACGATCTGGTCGCTTGCAATTTCAGGAACAATATCGCTTCTGATTGGATTTTTTTATGGAGGGCCGCCATGGCTGCTGGGTCTGCTCGGAGTAATTTGGGGCTTCAGCATAATAGCTGATTCAGCTCAATTTTCTGCACTGGTGACAAAGCATGCAGACCAAAAATATGTAGGATCTGTGCTGACCTTTCAATTAGCGGCAGGGTTTGCAATTACCATGATTATTATATTATTAGTGCCTCTGACGGCAGAAGTAATAGGCTGGCAGTTCGTATTTCTTATATTACTTCCAGGGCCGGTACTGGGTCTGTTGTCCATGGTGAAATTAAAAAAGGAGGGAAGTTGAATGGCATATCCATGCTCAGCCATTCAACTCTCACCATCAGCGATACGTCCATTTTCTCCACACTTTTTCCATCGGGCCCTGTTGATGGCTCTGAAGCCAGAGAAAACTTAAGATGACTTGTGCAGCGAAAATAATAATCGTAATCAGTATACCGGTGGCAGCATCGATCGCCCCATAAAGGCCGAGGCCAAATCCATAAAATATCATGATACAAAGGATGGTCTGAAGCAGGTAGTTAGTCAGCGCCATTTTTCCAACACTTGCTAACGGCTGGGCGAGACGGATCCGGTTTTGTTTTTGAAAAAACAGCATGGCTGTTGCCATATAAAACAACATGAGAAGCGGCCCTCCAACAATGTTCAGCCCTTCTGCCAATCCGGAGGTCAGCCAGGTCGGGAAAGGAACAAGGTTATTTGTAAATAAAGCAAAAATGATTGCTGCTGCGATTCCAGGGACCATAGTGTACAGCTGTATTTTCCTCCACGTCTTCAAATGGTCGACAGAGTGGGTAATCCAGCCTTTTTTTCCCACATACAATCCGATCAGAAAAATACCGAGGACGTTAGGTACGGTAAAGAAAATGTTTCCCAGAATCACAGGAATCTCATCGGTTAGCCGGAACATAAACAGTTCGGTAAACGAACCGCTGTTATAGGCCGTTTCTGCTTCACTGATTGTCTGCTGTGCCTGACTTTCGTAAGTAGAGCCTGATTGGCTCGTCAGTAAAAGATTCCCGGCTGTGGTCAGCCCACCTACAATAACGGCGGAAAAAGTAATCAGGCCGATGCTCCAGCTCAGGATAGTTTTTGTGCTCCGGCCGATAAATAATAACAGGAAAAAACCTGCGACAGCATACGTATGTAAAATATCGCCGCTCCATAAAAGTATCAAATGAAACAGGCCGAGACCAAGTAAAAACGCCATTCGATTTTTAAACAACGCTGCAGCCTGAAGGCCTTTTTCAACGAGACGGCTGTAAAATAAGTAAAATCCGAGTCCGAATAAAAAGGAAAACAGCGGATAGAATTTTCCTGTAATGAACAAGTCCAGAAAAAGGACAGAAATTTGGTTGATAATTCCCGGTGGCAGCACTCCAAGTTCACTTGGCAGTGACTGGTTTTGAAAAATAGGTGATTTAAAAGAAACCATATTGGCTAATAAAATACCTAGCAGTGCAATTCCTCTCACGATATCCAGTGTTTCGATCCGTTCTTTGCCCGTTGCCGGAGCAGCCCTCATAATATTCCTCCATCATTACATGATTATAAGCTATTCGTATTTTAACACAACAGGCAAAAATGAATATCGAACGGCCCGTCATAATGAAAGTTCTCGTTTACAGAATATACTATACGCAGAGGCAAATATCGTGTATCATTTTGAACAGAATGGTGCACGGAAACACGCACAAGATTAATGAAGAAAATCTGGTGATGATAGATTGAGTTTAATTAACCCTATCAACGAAAAGCAGTATGATATTAATATGCTCTTCGTTTTATTTTTGTTTGGCGTTGTCAGCTGTTTTTATATCTATTATGCCCAGCAGATGGGTCAGTACGGCACCAACTTTTCGATCCGCCAGCTAGTGTTTTATGTGCTGGCATTTGGTGTGGCACTCGCTGTCCTTCATTTTGATTTTGAATATTACTTAAACCTGCATTGGTTCACGTATGGATTTGGTTTGTTTCTCCTTTTAGTCCTTGATGTTCTCGGGCCGAACGAATCGTTTGCACCGACCCGCAACGGGGCGGTAAGCTGGTTTGAACTCCCAGTAATCGGATCCTTTCAGCCGTCCGAGCTGATGAGGATTTTCTTGATACTCACAATGAGTGCAGTCGTCTATAAACATAATTCACGTTACCGGGATAATCGCACCATGCAGACTGATCTGAAGCTGACCGGCAAAATGATACTGCTTGTCGTACCGGTGATTTTTCTGCTGGAACGTCAGCCGGATATGGGGAGCATTATGCTGATTGCCGCTATTTTTATTGCGCTGATGGTAGCTTCCGGAATGTCCTACAAAATCATCGTCACTTTGACAGGTATTCCACTTGCCTTATTTGGAGCATTTATTTTTGCTTTTTTTCGTTTCCCGACTCTGGTCGAGACATATTTATTGTCTCAGATGCAGGAGTATCAGGTAAGCCGTATATATGGATGGCTGAACCCTTTTGAATATACCGATGCAGGCTTTCAAACAGTACGTGCCATCACAGCGATCGGTTCAGGCCGTCTTTATGGCAATAATGACACCTCTGTTTACATACCGGAAGCACACACAGATTTCATTTTTGCTGTCATCAGCTCCATGCATGGTTTTCTCGGCGGCGCGTTTGTTATTACACTTTACTTTGTACTGCTCTATCAGATTCTAATTATTGCACTGCGCTGTCATAACGCGTTTGGTAAGTATATTTGTGCCGGAATGCTTGGAATGCTGGCTTTCCAGGTGTTTCAAAACATTGGCATGAGTCTGGGCCTGCTCCCGGTCACCGGGTTTACACTTCCGCTCTTAAGCTATGGAGGAAGCTCGCTTGTCGCCACAATGTTCGCACTCGGCATGATTATGAGCGTCCGCTACCATTCGAAATCCTACTTTTTTGAATCTCAAAAATAAAAATCAGCCCAGTGACGCGTGATACAGATGAGCCGTTATTACAAGCTTCGTAAGCAAGATTTATCCGGACATTGTCCACCAACCTTTTGAATATAGCGGAATGTTATAGAATAGCGGATCTCTTGGCCGCAAAGAGCACATCCTGCCCGGCCGTGCGTACAATTATGAGCTTCATTGAAAATACCGCCTTCTCAGAAAAAGGCGGTATTTTTATTAGTAAAACTAAGCTGTATTTTTCCCTGGTTTTTCAGTATTCCCGCTCTCGGGCCAGAGCTTCACGGCAGCAATCAGAATATCCAGCTTTTTTTCCATACGATGCAGCAGGTAAAAAGCGATTACCGCTGTCATGCCATGCTCTCCAGCCGCGTTCAGCCACATTTCCATCTCTGCACCTCCTCGAAATCGAATGAAAAACGCCCGGCCAGTGCCGGCCGGACGCTTCCTTAATTATTCAGCTTCATATATCGTGGAAACATTTCGTTCGACGATGCGCGCATCACGTGCAGAAGCAAGTCCGCCTCCTGCGGTAATAAATGCATCCGACTCAGCAATTAATGACATTGCATCGGCAATTTCCATTTCATCTGCCGGCTCAATCGGATCATCCAGTCCAATTGTTACATTATTGCCTTCCTCGTTTACAAAGCGAAGCTCTAAGCGTTTACTCATAATAAACTCTCCTTTCCATTCCTAATTAAATGACTAAACTAGATCGTATTCGTTGTGGCGTCGTACGGCTACGGTGTTATACTGCTGTAGGCCGGAGAGGGCGTCAGCCACTTCTTTAAGTTTGTCATCCTCTGCAGTAATTTTGATGTTGTTAAAGGAACGCTGCTTAAACATTGGCTTACCGCTGCCATCAACACCTGTTTCCAACTGAAGTGAAAGTCTGCTTGCAATTAATTCTCCCATGCTCGCTCACCTCCTTTCACTCTCTATATGAACCTGTCCCTCCCAAAAGGGGGAGGTGTTTCTAAAAGTTTACGTAAGATTGTCAAAGGGAAGATAAAAGAGGGAATATGGAAGGAGGAAAACAACAGTGAAAGTACTGATAGTAGGAGCAAACGGAAAAGTCGCAAGACAGCTTGTGAAAAAACTGAGTCAAAATGATACACATGAAGTGACGGCAATGATAAGAAAACAGGAACAGGAAGGTGAATTAAAGGAGCTTGGGGCGGACCGTATCGTTCTCGCTGACCTGGAAAAGGATATTGATCACGCTTTTGAAGGGCAGGATTGTGTTGTGTTCGCAGCAGGTTCTGGACCGAACACCGGTCCTGACAAAACCGTAATTATCGATTTGTGGGGAGCCAGAAAAACCGTGGAGGCTGCTGAAAAACATGGAGTGAAGCGCTTTGTCATGATCAGTTCCATGCGCTCGGAAGACCCGGAGGCAGGACCCGAGAACATGCGTCATTACCTTATCTCAAAAAAGCTTGCTGATGAGTACTTAAAAGAAAGCAGTTTAACTTATACGATCATTCGTCCCGGTCCCCTCTCCAATGACGAGCCGGCAGGTACTGTATTGTTAAAGGAAGATATTAATGAAGGCAGTGAAAAAATTGCAAGGGCTGATGTGGCGCATGTGATTGCAGAATTACTTGAAAAAGAAAATACGTACAATAAGACCTTTGAACTGCTCGGTGGAAAGACTCCAGTTGAAGAAGCAGTGAAGCAGCTCTAAATATCTAATGAAAGGAGACTGCAGCGGCACTTCCCTAAATAAAGCAGTCAGGCACCCACAATTTGTGAGTGCCTGAATACTATAACGTAGTTAAATACTTAGTCCAGTGCTGCTTCAACATCAATCAGTCCGTTGCCGTAATAAAATGAATCCCCAAGAGGCTCAGCTGTCTCATTCAGACGTTCACGAACTTCGCTGTTTGTCATGCCAGGGTCATCATGCAGGAGCAGAGCGGCAGCTCCTGCAGCATGAGGAGAGGCCATTGACGTTCCGTCAAAAGGTTCATACGAATTACCAGGCTTGGTGCTTAATATGTCCACACCGGGTGCCATTACTTCAAGCTCATTTCCAACGCTCGAAAAAGACGCGCGGCTGTCACTTTCATCCACAGCCCCAACGGCCATGACCGATTCATATTTCGCTGGATAGTTGATTGTGTTAATGAAACCGAGTGAACCTGAATTACCGGCGGCAGCAATGACCGTTACGCCGGCATTGTAAGCATTATTGCTGGCTTCCTCGAGAGCCTGAGATCCCATCGTGCCGCCGAGACTCATATTAATGACGTCCATATCATTATCGATGGACCACTCAATTCCCTGAGCAATTGAGCTGAGGCTTCCACTTCCCTGGGAGTCCAGTACTTTAACAGCGTATAACTCAGCGGCATGGGCCATGCCGAGCACGCCACTGTCATTATCTACGGCTGCAACAGTGCCGGCAACATGGGTACCATGGCCGTTACCGTCCGTCGCGGGATCCGATTCTCCCGGCACAAAGCTTTCTCCACCTGCTACATTCAGATCTTCATGGCCACCGTCGATGCCTGTGTCTAGAATTCCTACCTTCACACCGTCACCAGTCGTTCCGTTAGAATGAATTTCAGGCCCGTGCAGGCTGGATACACCCCAAGGTACTTCTTGATCGAGAGCTTCCATTTCTACATTTTCTTCAATGAAGTCAATATTCGGGTTATTTTCTAGTGCTTCCACGGCCTGCTCCGGAAGTTTGACCTCTAATACATTCATATGTTTGAATTCGTGTTCGACCTCTGCTTCTCCGCCTGTTACCTGAGAGAGATTGACAAGACTCTTGTTGCCGTTAAAGCCGATTAAGTATTCTTCCATCTCTACAGCATCTGCCTGGCCGTACCCTGTAGTAAAAAGGAGTCCTGCTGCCAATGCCATGCCTGTCCATTTTCCCCATGAATTCTTTTTCATCGAATAACCTCCTTAACGTTATTAGTCAAAGTATAATAGAGGGAAAAACTAGACGAATATCGAACTAGATATATTCATTGCTATTGAGAGGGTCTGGAGGGAACTGCACAATCCAAATGGGAAAAAATTATGCAATCATGCATATATAGAAAGGAAAGAGAACAGACAGATTTCAATGTAAGCAATAAAACCTGCAAATGCGACAAATATTGGCATTAATCTGATCACTGAGTACGATAGTTCTATATGAGTAATAAGACTTTAAAAGAAAAATTCCCATGCCTGGACATGGGAAGGAAGAAAAAATTAATGCTCGTAAGGAAGATCCATTGTTGAAACGTCTGCAGCGGAAAGTATTCCAGGGTCAGCTCCTAAGCTCAGGGCAATGAGAAATATAGAACATATCAGAGTTTTCATGAGAAATGGCTTCATCTATGACATCCCTCCTCGAGAATAATAGATTGCATTCATTATATAAGTTCTCCTACTCGAACAGAAACGTGATGTCATTGATTGATAGTTTATGAGAGAGATTCAAAGCGTGAATCTGTCTGATCTGTCATCAATCCGGCCATAACTATGCATATTTACATAATGAGGTGATACGATGGATTTGAATAGACTGGGAAAAGAAATTCATTATTTCCGGAGCCTGCGCGGTCTCTCTCAGCAGGAGCTCGCCAGGGATATTTGCAATCAATCGGAAATCAGCAGGATTGAAAGCGGTAAAGCCTTTCCAACACTGCAGACACTTTACTTTATTTCCTTGAAACTCAATGTCCCGATAACCTATCTCCTTCACACCTCTATGAACGAACGGGTTGATTATATAGAAGAAACGATGAGTTTGATCAACGAGCTGGTTCTCCATAAGCAGTACAAGGAGGTCTATGAGCTTACAAAAGCAGAACTGAAGCGTACAGATGAGCTGGAGGGTTCTTATGTCCATTTCTTACGGTGGCAGCATGCTGTAGCCGCCTTTGAAATGAACCGGATGTCGATAGAGGAGTGTATCGGCCAGATTGAAGCGGCACTGCAGGATCAAACAGCCCGCTTTTTATTCACTGCGCAGGGGCTTGAAGAAAAAATGTGCAACAGCCTTGCTATACTCTATGCCGAAAAGAAACATTTTTCTCGTTCCTTCTACTACTACGATCGAATTATCTCACAGGAAACGATGTCACAGTCTGATCCTGAACTCCTGCTGAAGGTATTTTACAATTATGGAAAAGCCTTGTTTGAGGCGGGGGAATTGGAGAAGGCGGAGAAAATAATTAATAAAGGCATCCGTCAGTCTAAGAAGCTTGGTAATATGACATTTCTCGGCCAGCTTTATTATCAGCGGGGCTGCTGCAAAGAAACACGAGAGGAACCTTCTGCATCAAAGGATTTTTTTAAAGCATATGCGTTTATGGAAGAAACGGGGAAGGTTGTACTGCAGGCAATAATCTATGAAGAAAAAGAGGATTATTTTATGAATGAAACGGTACGGTCGCTGTATCCGTTTCCAAAAAAATAATTACAATTTTTGTATTAAACTGTACTTCTTTTTTGTCGATAATAAAGAAGGACCAACAAAGGTCACGATATTATCATCAAGGAAGTCAGGTGGGGGAGAATGAATAGTTTACGGGCAAGATTGTTTTTATTAAGCGGGGGACTTGTCACTGCAGCCTTACTTATGACAGCCGTTGTCATTTATTTGCAAGTGTCCGGCACTGTCAAGGCAAATGTGGAAGAAAACGGCACGAGGCTAGTAGAGAAAGAGAAGCAGTATATTGAACAGTACCTCGAAGAATTTGAGCACCACCTCATGGTGATGAGTGAGGACCCGGTAGTTATACAATTTTTACAGGAAAAAAATAATAACGACGCTTCCTTTGCTGAAGGATGGACAGAGGTCGAAGAGTCGCTGCTGCGTTTCAGTAATCAATATAAAGACGTGGAACTGCTTTTTACAGGAGCTGCCAATACCGGAGTTAATACAGCACCGGTTGTTGATGTGGGAGACATGGATGCGACAACCCGGCCATGGTATGAAGCCGGTGAAGCAGATCCTGAACAGATCGGCTGGACCGAGCCTTACATTAGTGAGGATGGAGGAGAATATGTTGTCAGTGCAGCCAAAGCGATTCTTGACCCCTCTACCTCTGAAGTTATTGGGGTGCTCGGTATGGATATTTCCCTGGCGGGTCTGGCAGCGATGCTTTCTGAAATAGATGTGGAGTACAATGGCTATATGACACTGCTGGACAAGGATGGAAATGCAATAGTTCATCCGGAATTCACAGGGGAAGAGCTTGCGGACGATTCCGCATTACGCTCAGGACTGGATAAGGAAAATGGTCAGGTCGCCTTCGAGGAGAACGGACAGTCCTTTGAACTGTTTCATGATAAAATCAGCTTAAACGGCTGGATGATCGGATCCGTTTATAATAGTGAAGCCATGGGAGAAGAAGCAGACATGGTGCGGGATACCATTATTCTGATTGCAATCGCAGCGATTATACTTTCCCTTACCGCCAGTTACTTCGCCGCTAGAAGAATAACGAAGCCGGTGCGGGAGATTCAGGAGCGTGTGAACCGTTTTGCAAAAGGCGACATCTCTGTTCAGTTTCCTCAAAAATCGTACAAAGAAATTAACCAGCTGAGTGCAGATTTGAATAAAATGACAACCAGCATCCGCCAGCTCGTCCTGCAGATCGAGGAAACCGCGAAGCAGGTATCTTCGTCGGCTGAGCAGTTCAGTGCCGTTTCGGAGGAAACAAGCGCTGCTGGAGAAGAAGTGGCTCATGCTGTTAACGATATTGCAGGCGGTGCCCAGGTTCAGGCAGAGGAAGCAGAGAATACAAAACAGGAAATGGGCATTCTCACCACAGCTTTCATGTATTTACAGGATTCTATTAAGGATATTGCCAGTCAAACGGAGCTCTCCAGCCAGTTAAATGAGCGCGGAGTGCAGGAAGTCTCAGACCTTGAAGAAAAAACAACTGACTCACGCGAGATGATGAATAAAGTCGAGGACGTATTTTCCGGGCTTTCGAATCGTTTAAAGGAAATTGAGCAGGTGATGGCCTCGATCGGTGACATTGCCGACCAGACCAATCTTCTTGCTTTAAATGCAAGCATTGAAGCCGCCAGAGCGGGCGAACAGGGGAAAGGCTTCGCGGTTGTCGCAGAAGAAGTCCGAAAGCTTGCTGATCAGTCTAATCATTCTGCCGCCAAAGTACAGAAGATATTAGCGAATGTCTCAGAAGAAGCCGGAAAGGTCAAAACAACCGTTTCTCGTTCTAGAGAAGTTGGGGAAGCTCAACAGCAGGCGATGAATAATGTAAAAAATGCATTCACTCAAATGAAGGAAACAAGTGCTTCGATTACTACTGTCACCGCCCAGCTCCAGCAGGAGATTCCGATGATGGAAGAACGCAGAGCAGCGGTAGAAAAAGCGATTGAACGGATGGCAGAAGTCGCCGAATCTAATGCCGCCTCTGCAGAACAGGTGAGCGCCTCGGCAGATGAACAAAAGCAGGCCATACAATCTGTTGCAGGATCTTCGGAAGAATTAAATGAAGAAAGTGCTGTGCTGATCGATTTGATGAAGCAGTTTAAACAACAGCAAACAACCGAAGCGAGAGAATAAGCGAACCCGGCCGGGCTCTCAAGAGTTCATAAATTCGTGATTGTTTTATTATGCAAACAGACGTGCACCGGATTATACTAGTTAGGAGAGTACCGCTTGATAATAAGTCTGGCTCCATGAGAAACTGTTTACATAAGAAGCATTATGATCAGGAGGGAATACACCATGCCGGCCATGGAGAAAAAAAAGCACATAAAACGCCGCCGTTTGGTCATGCGTTCTTCCATATTAAGTGTGATCGCTGTTGTACTGGGCTACGTTTTCTATACAAATTTTATATCGGGAGAAGAGACTTCCGTTTCAGAAGGCGATGAAGCGCCTAATTTCATTCTCACCAATATGGAAGGAGAGGAGGTCGAGCTGGCAGATTACAAAGGCCAGGGTGTCTTTCTGAACTTTTGGGGAACCTATTGCCCTCCATGTGAGGAAGAAATGCCCTACATGGAAAATCAGCATAAGGAATTTGAAGACAGAGGTGTCGAGGTGCTTGCCGTAAACGTAGGTGAATCAGACCTTTCTGTCGAACGCTTTGTCAACCGTCACGGCTTGAATTTTCCTGTCCTGATGGATAAAGAAAAAGACGTACTCGACCGTTATGGAGTTGGGCCGCTGCCGTCCACCTTCCTCATCAATCCTGAAGGGGAAGTGGAAAACATTATTACAGGCTCCATGACCGAAGAATCGATTAAACAATATATGGAATCCATTGAACCAGCCTGACCGGCTTTTCTCAGCCCGTTCTGCTCATCCGTTGAGCAGAGCGGTTTTTTATACATGTAGGAAAGTAAGGATTGTGTTGATTTCATCCCTGCACCGTTAACGGAACCCATGGCCGGCAAAGTTAAAAAATCAGACTGTTTTGGAGCAGACAGCGGATCCAGTGCTGTTAGTATGATTGGTAGACACCTCTATAACGGTATGGCATCATCATACCAAGGAGGGGTTCACATGGGTGAACAACGGCAACGTTATAGTGAAAAATTCAAAAAAGAAACGGTTCGATTTGTCCAGGAACAACGACAAAAGAAATCGATGACAGATATTG
>NZ_JBHIKY010000037.1:0-27909 GCF_042139015.1 Alteribacillus sp. HJP-4
AATGCATATGACACGCAACTCCTATCCTTTCTTGTTTCTCGACAATTCAAGTATAAAGGATAAAGGAGCTTGCGTGTTTTTTATGCGTGATAATTGTTTCAAAACCCCAACATTTATTGTAGAGCCTAATTTTTCCACGTGCGCCCACTCCGCCGATCAGACAAAACGTAAAAAAACCACCGCATTTCATGAAAATGCAGCGGTTTTACTCATATTATGCATCAACTTGTAATTGGTCACGTCTTCCGACTACCGACAGTTCAAGAATTTCAGCAATATCCATCGTTTGAATGTCGTCTTCGACTTCTTTTGCCTTCGTCCCATCAGAGAGCATCGTTAAACAGTACGGACAGGCGCTGCCGATCATGGATGGCGAAACAGCTAGAGCCTGCTCGGTCCGGGCAACATTGACGCGCTGCCCAGCTTCTTCTTCCATCCACATCATGCCGCCACCGGCTCCGCAGCACATGCCGTTTTCTCGATTGCGATCCATTTCAACGACGGTTAGTCCAGGAATTGCCTCGAGTATAGCTCTTGGTGGATCATACACCTCGTTGTAGCGGCCAAGGTAACAGGAATCGTGATAGGTCATTGTTTCCTTAATTTCATTTTGCGGTGTAAGCCTGCCATCGCGGACGAGTTCGGCGAGCAGCTCGGTATGATGATATACTTCTACGTCTTCAAGCCCGAATTCCGGATACTCGTTTTTAAAGGTATTGTAGGCGTGCGGGTCTATCGTGACGATTTTTTTGATATCATTTTTCTGAAACTCACTGATGTTGGAAGCAGCGAGCTCCTGGAACAAAAATTCATTTCCGATGCGGCGCGGGGTATCGCCGGAGTTCTTTTCTTTATTACCCAGAATCGCAAAGCTCACGCCGGCTTCATTGAGAAGCTTCGCAAATGACTGTGCGATTTTCTGGCTGCGCTTATCGTATGAGCCCATTGATCCAACAAAAAAGAGATACTCGAATTCGTTTTGTTCACGTTTTTTCATCTCTTTGAGCGTTGGCGCGTCGATATCATCGCGTCCATCGCGCCAGTTTTCCCGTTCTTTGCGGTTAATCCCCCATGGATTGCCCTGTCGTTCAATGTTGGTCATGGCGCGCTGGGCATCGGAGTCCATTTTTCCTTCCGTCAGAACGAGGTAACGGCGCAGGTCAATGATTTTATCGACGTGTTCGTTCATGACCGGACACTGATCTTCACAGTTCCGGCAGGTCGTACAGGCCCAGATTTCCTCTTCCGTAATTACTTCGCCGATCAAGCTGACATCATATGGGGACCGCAGTTCTTCGGCAGCACCTTCTGTGGTGGCGGCAATTTCCTCCGAGCCGCTGCCGCCCGCTCCCGCCGCAGCAAGGCGGTTGCCACGCGTACCGCTGAACGCGTATGCCGGAAGCCATGGCGAACGTGATGTGACCGCGGCACCTTTTTCGGTTAAATGATCGCGCATCCGGAGAAGAAGGTCCATCGGGGAGAGCATTTTCCCAGAGCCGGTGGCCGGGCACATGTTTGTACAGCGGCCGCATTCTACACAGGCATACAGATCAAGCAGCTGTTTTTGGTTAAAGTCCTCCACTCTGCCGACGCCGAATTCTTCCTTCGTCTCATCCTCAAAATCAATTGAGGCAAGCTGGCCGACCGGATGGGTGCGCCCGAGCCAGACGTTGGCCGGACCGGCAATAAGATGCGCGTGTTTGGACTGCGGTACGTACACGAGAAAAGTTAGTAAAAACAAGAGATGTGCCCACCAGAAGACAAAAAAGAGCACACCGGCCGCTGTAACAGGAATAGCCCCAAAAACTGCAGCAATCGCAGACGCCATAGGCTCAAAACCGGTGAGCGGCTTGTTGAGCCAGATAATTTCCATCCCTTTTGCCATCATTTTCGAGATCATCAGGCCACCGATAAAAATAAGCACGAGCCCTGCTTTCCAGCCGCGCTTCAGGCGGACGAGCTTTTCGACATAGCGACGGTGGAATGCCCACGCTACTGCGACAAGAATCATGAACACAACGACTTCCTGAAAAATAGTAAATACCGGATAGAGTGGTCCGAGCGGAAGATGCCCGCCAATGTCGAGTCCCTTCCAGATCGTATCAATCGCACTGAACTGAACAAGCAGAAACCCGTAAAAGAACATGACATGAATGATACCGCTCTTCTTATCCTTTAATAATTTCTTTTGGCCGAAGACATTGGTGACCACCGCATTCCAGCGTTCTTTGGCAGTCTGGTCAAATTCGGCTTTTTTCCCCAGTTTGATGTATTCATAGCGTGTTTTCACAACGCTTGCAAATAAAAAAACGGCGTACGCAGTTACCAGCAAAAACGCAATCCAGTTCACAATAATATAGGTCTCCATTCCTCTACTCCTCTCTATGATGTAAATAACGAAAGCGCTTTCTTCTAATTTTATGTTCTCAGTATATCAAAAAACAAAGTGAATGAACATTCAGTCATGGCATTTTTATAAAATTTTTTTACAAAAAAAGCTAACTGATTTATTTTTTCGGGCATCCTAACCTTAATGATGCCACAATGATGAGGTGTTTTATGATAATTCTACGGGTATTGCTCGGTATCCTGCTTTTTTTGGTATGGTTTTCCATCGATTTTGTACTGGGACGAAAAATAAATAAGAAAGAGCACCGCCCTCTCTACTACCCGCATCGAGAAGGAATGGTCGATTGGATAGATAATGGAGCGGATTTTTTTCAAAGCTTCCAGCAGGACTTGAAATCAGCGGAGCATCACATTCATGTTATGTTTTATATTTTTCGTAATGACAGCATTGGCAGCCAGATCATTCAGACTCTTTGTGATAAAGCAGAACAGGGTCTCGATGTGCGGGTGCTGGTTGATCGTTTGGGGGCAGGAATGGATAAAAAAGGACGTGCTGCGCTGCAGAAAGCCGGGGTCCGATTTCATTATTCCTGCAGACCGGGACTTCCTTTTTACTTTTTCACTTTAAACCAGCGTAATCACCGAAAAATTAGTATTATCGACGGCCGCATCGGCTACCTCGGCGGCTTTAATGTAGGAGATGAATATATCGGGCGGGATCCAAAGTTCGGTTTCTGGCGTGATTTTCACCTTCGATTTCAAGGAGATGGTGTCCAGGATCTGCAGGCTCAGTTCTTTTCTGACTGGTCGAAGGCCGAAGCGCTTCCTGTGAAGGAATCAGAAGGATATTTTCCAGAATTGAATAAAGCGGAACAGCGCTTTCGATTTGTGGCGGTGGACGGCAGTGGGCTCGAAGGGATGTTTCATAAGGTGATTTCGAATGCTGAGCATTTCGTCTATATCGGCAGTCCATATTTTATCCCGGGCCGGCGTTTACAGGAGGCACTCCTGAAGGCTGCAGAACGTGGCGTGGATGTTCGGATTCTGCTGCCGGAAAAACAGGATCATCCGCTTGTTAAGGAGGCTTCTTATTCCTATCTGCGTGAATTGATTCAGGCAGGGGCGAAGATTTACCACTTCCAGGATGGTTTTTTTCACGCCAAGGCCCTCCTCATTGATAATGACATCTGCGATATCGGCACC
Source organism: Alteribacillus sp. HJP-4 (assembly GCF_042139015.1). Taxonomy (NCBI): domain Bacteria; kingdom Bacillati; phylum Bacillota; class Bacilli; order Caryophanales; family Bacillaceae; genus Alteribacillus; species Alteribacillus sp. HJP-4. The sequence goes on from NZ_JBHIKY010000037.1 coordinate 3,553, forward strand.
GCCAATTTTGATCAGCGCAGTTTTCATTTAAATTCTGAAATGAATGCTCTCGTGTTTTCTCCGGAGATTATAGAAAAGGTAAAATCGGTACTCGAAAGAGACATGGATCATTCTACGCTTCTTACGGAGAGTGATGTGAATCGGCTGCCTGTAAAGACACGCCTCACTCAGCTTGCGGCAAAGCGGATCGAACGGTTTTTATAAGAAAAAAGAGAGCCGAAAAGCTAACCTGCTTCTCGTGCTCTCTTTGATTTATGAGCTGGAAAGATGTTTATTTTCATAATCATAGGCTGCTCCGCCTTTCAGGAGGCTTCCTGAGATAAATGCGATCAGCGAAAGTACGACAGGCAGCACAACAGAATGCATTCCTAATGGCTCCGGCCAGAAGGTGTGGATTAGAATATAGCTGCCGACGCCGGTGATCATGGAGGCTATGGCCCCGGCGTAATTGGCGCGCCGCCAGTACAATCCAAGCACAACCGGCCAGATAAAGGCGGCTTCGAGTCCTCCAAAGGCGAACAAATTGAGCCAGATTAACAATTCAGGAGGGCTGAGCGCCATGGTAAACACGGCGATTCCAAGTACGGTGGTAACACCGATGCTGACTCGGCGGACCTGCTTTTGCTCTGCATCAGGGCGGATATAGTTCAAATACACATCCTTGACCACAGCTGAGCTGACGAGCAGCAGCAGCGAGTCGACCGTTGACATGATGGCAGCCATCGGCGCAGCCAGTACGATGCCGGCAAGCCAGCCGGGCAGCACCTCTAAAGCCAGCAGAGGCATGACGGTGTCGGGAGCTTCAATCCCCGGCAGAATGGGCCGGGCCATTACACCTGCCAGATGAAAGCCAAACATCATAAACGCCACCACAATCGTGCCGATAATCAGAGCGCGGTGCATGGCTCTCGCGTTTTTATAGGACATGGCGCGGACAGCTACCTGCGGAAGACCGACCACACCGACACCGACGAGAATCCAGAAGGACGATACATATAAAGGTGTAAGGCTTCCGTCCGCACCGTAAGGAGTTATAAGATTTGGGTTCTCCGCCGCTAAATCTGACATTATGTTGCTCATGCCTCCGCCGGCGATAATCGTTCCGACCAGGATAATTATCGTTCCGAAAAACATGACAATCCCCTGCATGGTGTCGGTTACAGCTACCGCCCGAAAGCCGCCGATGATGACGTAGACAAGCACCGTAACTGCAAACAAAAATAAAGCAGAAGTATATGACATACCAGTTACGGTTTCAATTAAGCGGGCACCGCCGACCCACTGAGCAGCCATGGCGGAAAACAAAAAAATTATGATGCTGAACGCACTCAGCAGCACCACCGTTTTACTGTTGTAACGGCTTTTCAGGAAATCGACAAGGGTAACTGCGTTATAGCGCCGTGCCATGATCGCGAATTTTTTCCCAAGAATCATAAGGACAAAGTAGCCCGTTGCGACTTGAGACATGGATAACAGCACCCAGCCAAGTCCTTCACTGTAAGCTGCACCCGGTCCGCCGACAAAGCTGCTTGCGCTCCCGTAAGTTGCCACCATCGTCATCGCGAGAATCAACCCGCCGAGCTCCCGGCTGCCAAGGAAATATTCCTGCAGAAAGTTGCTTTTTTTTGCGACATAGCGTGAAGACCAGAAGCCGATAAGAAAGACGGCGGCAAGAAACAAAAGCAGCGGCACCATCACACTTAAATTCATCGGCGCTGCTCCCCTTTCTCCTCAAAAGGCACTTCCCGGAAAAATCCCTTCACCAAAATAGTCACAAGTACAATCATCAATACCGAACCGGCCACACAGCTGTAAAAAAACCAGGCCGGCATGCCGAGTATGTATGCATATTCGCCGGGAGGTCCGGATCCAAGTCCGTAGGCGAAGCCAAACCACCAGACGAAATTAATAATAACAAGAGCCACGCCAAGCAGCGCCTCGCTGTGGGCGATGCTAAAGCGTGGATCCAGTTTGCTGTTATCATTTCTCATAACCGCAGCCCCCTTTTTCCCCTATGTTAACTCCTTTTCTAGCTCCCGGCGCTGATTTCCTTTATTTGGGACGAATTGTGTAAAAAATGCCGGGGCCTGGCCCCCAAAATTCTCACGCACGAACCGGGACACGATGGCGTTATAGGAATCCGGTGTTAATGTCGGAACCTGATGGCCGATTCCCGAGACAAACACTACATCCTTTGGCGCACGGACAGCATATTTATAAAATAAGTATTGGTAATAATGAACATACCAATCTCTTGAACCATAAATCAACAAAAGTGGTGCTTCTAATTGCGAAAGCGTTGCTGTACAGCTGTAATGGAGAGCGGAGGTGTATATCGAGCTTAACAAAGGAGCATGGGAGGTGCGTACTGTATTATAAATCGCCTGCTCATGCTGTTCTTTATGGGAGTTGGCCACGGAAAGCATTCGTCCGAGCAGACCAAGCCAGCCTTTATTACAAATCCAGATCCCTGTTTCAAACTCCTGACGCAGCAGGGTTGTACATACTACAGGAAAGCCTCCGGCGAGAACGACTCCGGCGGTTTTTTCGGGCCAGCGCAGCGCAAATTCTAGTGCAACCGAGCCGCCGCACGAATATCCACACAGCACAACACGGCCAAGCTCAAGCTCATCGACGAGGTTGCAGATATCCTGTGCCCACTCCTCTACGGTAAGCGTCCCCTTCCCGCTTGAACTGTAGCCGTGGCCTCTGGCGTCCATCATAACCGTACAGAAGTCACGGGCAAGCCAGCGCTGTTCATAAAACGTTGCCGCACCCATTGCCGGCGGGTGGATAAAGATAAGAGGTACACCTTTTCCTTTAATTTGATAATGAATGGAAGCTCCTTGTGATGAAATAAATGGCACAACTGTTCACCCCGATGTTTCAGCCGCTGCCACCCTGAATAAACGGCAGCACCCACTGATATATTTTGTAGCCGAGAAAGATTCCAACGATCCCCATAACTCCTGCCAATGCCGGCGGAGCAGGAATCGGCAGACGGATAAACCCAAAAATCAATCCAACCGCAATTCCTGATAAAAGAGATAAAATGATGTCCTGCATGATGTTTCTCCCTTTCTTTCTATGTAATATGCTGCAATGTCTCTGCTCCTATTCTTCTCTGTCCCGGTAAACAATACCTGCTGAGAGATCGGCTTCTTACAGGCTGTACGAAGACTAAGAAAATGCCTGCCGCACCGGCAGTGTAAATAACGCACATCAAAAAAGCCTCCTCCCCGCCTGGTCTGGGGGGAAGAGACCTATTGAAACTTACATCTTTTCAGGAGCTGTTACTCCGATCAGCTTCATCCCGTTCTGAAGAGTAGTTTGAACGGCTTTTGCCAGCACAAGCCGCGCCTGCGACTGGGTCATATTGTCACTATCTATAACGCGCTCCGCATTGTAAAAACTGTGAAATACAGAGGAAAGCTCATGAAGATAGTTCGTCATCCGGTGCGGAGAGTACTTTGCGGCTGCGAGCGCCACCGTCTCCGGGAATTCACTAATTTTTTTCAGTAGATCAATTTCTTTTTCACTTGAAATCGGGCTTAGATCTGCGTTTGGTTCATATGATACACCTTTTTCCTCTGCCTGCCTGAAAATACTGCACAGGCGGGCGTGTGCATACTGAACGTAGTAGACCGGGTTTTCATTTGACTGCGACTTCGCAAGATCAAGGTCAAAATCAAGGTGTGTGTCCGGACTTCTCATCGCAAAGAAGTAACGGGTGGCATCGATGCCTACTTCCTCCATTAAATCACGCAGTGTAACTGCTTTTCCGGTCCGCTTGCTCATTTTCACGCGTTCTCCATGTTCATAAAGGTTTACCATCTGGATAATCTGTGTTTCCAGCTGTTCTTTGCTGTAACCGAGCGCCTGAACAGCTGCCTGCATTCTTGGAATGTAGCCGTGATGATCGGCTCCCCAGATGTTGATCACTGTCTCAAAGCCGCGCTCAAATTTATTTTTATGGTAAGCAATATCCGGAAGCAGATACGTATAGCTTCCATCACTTTTGACAAGGACCCGGTCTTTGTCATCACCGTATTTAGTTGATTTAAACCAGACGGCCCCTTCTGCGTCATAGGTTTCGCCTTTGGACTGCAGAAGCTCCAGAGTATCTTTTACTTTGCCGTCATCATATAAGGATGTTTCTGAAAACCATTCGTCAAACGGGACACGAAAATCAAGCAGGTCCTGCTTCAATTTTTCCATTTCCCGCTTCAGGCCGTACTCACGGAAAAAAGCAATTCTTTCTTTCTCCGGCATCTGAATAAACCGCTCGCCGTGCTCTTCAGCAAGCTCTTTTCCAAACTGCTGGACGTCCTTACCCTGATAGCCGTCCTCCGGCATGTCCGACTCTTTGCCAAGAGCTTCCATGTACCTGGCCTGTACAGAGTAAGCGAGGTTCAGAATCTGGTTGCCGGCGTCATTTATATAATATTCACGTGTGACATCAAAACCTGCTGTATGCAGGATACTGCATAGTGAATCTCCTACCGCCGCTCCGCGGGCGTGGCCGAGATGCAGATTTCCGGTCGGGTTTGCCGAGACGAACTCCACCTGAACCTTTTTTCCGCCGCCAAATGTAGAAGCACCGTAATCTTCTCCCGCCTCCAGTACATTTGGAATCAAATCCAATAAGTAGCGGTTATCGAGAAAAAAATTAATAAACCCGGGGCCGGCAATTTCCATTTTCTTAATGGAAGCCCTGGATTTATCAAAATGGTTCAGAATATCCTCAGCAATCTGGCGCGGTGCTTTTCTTGCGACCTTCGCCAGCTTCATTGCCATATTTGTTGCAAAATCCCCGTGTTCTTTTTCCTTCGGGGTTTCCAATATCACCTCGGGAATGTCTTCTCCTGAAGCAAGTCCGGCTTTTTCGACGGCTGCAATTATTTCTTCTTTCATTCGTTCTTTCATTTGTTCTGCGATGTTCATACTATTTACGTTTCCTCCTCTATCGAAATCGTTACATCATAACGGCCGGCCACAGTTCCCTGAAGTGTTAAATCATAGCCGAACTGGATTCTTCCTGTTTTGCCGGTGTCGGACCACATGACAGCCAGCTGGTCAGTATCTGCCTCGGTCGACAGCTTTCCGTAAGGTGTTTCATACGTTCCTTCTGTCCGCTCTCCATAATGGTACTGCTGCTTCATCGTGACAGAACCGGAGCGCAGTACTGTAATTTCAGATTCCCCGACCTTTAATACCGTCTGGACTTCTCCGATATCTTCTAATTCTTCTTTAAATGTAACATAAGTCCAGTTGTTTTTCTGATACAGCACGCCTTTTGCTTCAAGACGAATTTGATCCTTTTCCTCTTTTTGGCGGATATTTGTCGTCATCTGTACAGCTACCGGTGTTTTTACTGATTCAGACATTCTGCTCTCCCCCTCCATTTTCTCTTATCGGCTTCCTCAGAAGCAGAGAAATCTTAGAAAAAGCCTCGTACTGATCGTTCAGATTAGCCTCGTACACAAATTTTAGCGATTTGATCAGGCACTTGCAAGCCGATGCACGGAATTCGGTAATTTATTAACTATATGAATCATGAAAAAGAAACATGATTGTACATTTTATTGGGGAAAATGCCTGGTCGGAGGAAGCGTCATTGTGCGATTTTCCTTGTATTTTTTCCAAAGACTCGTAACCATTGACGCGACGGCAGTTCCAAACAACAGACCTGCAGCGGCATCAAGTGGATAGTGATGACCGACAAATACCCTCGAAAACGCAGCCACTCCTGCAAAAAGGAAGGCCGCGATACCGAGCCTTTTGTCTGCCTGATATAATATCACGGCGGCAGCTCCAATAATGACAGCTTGATCACTTGGAAAGGAGGGGGAGACGCTTTTCTCAATAAGCAGTGTAACCTCAACATCCTTCTCCATAAAAGGACGGGGACGATCAACAATCACTTTGGTGATCCGGTTCAGCAAAAAGGCAGTGGATATCGCCAGCAGCCCAATTCCTGCCCGTTTTTTATGAGATGTTAAAAACAGTGCAGCGACTGCCAGGAGGCCGATTAAATATCCAAAGGAAGAAAAGAATATCATTACAACATCAAGCCAGTTGTAGCGTCCTGCCAGGTTGTTTATATATTCAAACAGCCTCAGATCCATATCCTTTCCCCGCTTTCCTGGATAGATGATATATAACATTATACATTTTTTTGAAATTACCTTCTTTTTCTGAAAAATAAAAAGATGGTTTTTTCCACTGCATCTGAATGATTTCCCCCTCTTGTCCTGCTTTTCCCGCCGGGGGCGGAGGCTTTCCACCTTTCTTCGCAGCCTATCCCGCGCTGCGCTTCACCTTTCCCACTTATTTCCTACTTGTTTTCACGACTCCGTGCAAAGACCCCGCAGGAAGTGTTTTTTTCTGCCAAGGAGGCTCGAGCAGTGACCACGGAAAGCGAAATGCATAGGCGAAGAATCTCCTATACAGTAGACAATCCAGACTGACTCAATAGAATCGTCTGGATTTTGCATTGGATACTATACTTTTGTCCGAACATTCTCGTGATTAGGATAGATCCTGTTTAAATTTTATTTTTTCTCCATCCTGGAAGTCGATATCAACGTCTATTTTCTTAACTTCCTCTTCTTCTGCATTTACCGCTTCAAGTACTTCCGCTCTCATCTCTTCAATAGAGCGGTCCGTAGAAATGTCAATTGAACCAAGTATTGCTTCAATTTCTTCATGTGCTTCAGTTCCAGTTACAGACGACTCGCTGCCGTCCCGTTCTATCTCTGCTTCATTATCGTCCCGCTCATATTCGTATTCCCATTGCTCTTTGTTCGTAAATTCGATATCAAGATCAAATTCATGGACGGATTTATTTTCTTCAGCACGCTTCGGCTTATGATCAACTTCCAGCTTTTCCCCGCCGTCATATTTTATTTCAAGTTCAAATTCCTTTACATCTACTTCTTGTAAGCCAAGTTCCCCCAGCACTTCAGATTTTATTTCGGAAAAAGGCCGGTCCGCTGTTATTACTGCAGCCCCAAGAAGTGCTTCGATTTCTTCCTCTGCCTGGGAGCCTTTCAAATCCTTTCCGTCTCCACGCTCTATTTCGGCACTGTCATCCCGTTCATATTTGTATTCCCACTCTTCGTCGTCTGTCAGTTCCAAGTCAAGGTCAAATTCATATACATGAGAAAAAGTTGCTTCTTCTGATAAGACTCCTTCTTCTGCCGCAGCCGACTCAGAGTTCGTATTCTTTGTATCCGGCTGTTCTGAACCGCCGCTTCTATCAGTGGTATCCTCTTCACTCATCCCTGTAGTTCCGCATGCACCTAAAAGTAATAGGACTGCCGCTCCTGAAAGTACTGCTTTCATTTCCATCATCCTTTCAACTCTTTTCTTACCTTTCTGTTACCAAGTCTATAAGGCAGAAATTAAGAGAAGATAAGGTGAAGATTAGAATTCGATTAGAAATTCGGCAATACTCTCTCATTTTTTTGTGTGCTTCCATTCAAGCGCTTTTTGCTCGAGCTGCTTCACAAATTCATCTTTTCCATCCATGTAGCCATAAATGTCTTCAGGAAATGCTTCTGCAAGTCCGGCTTTTAATTCCCCGTACTCCTGTGCCTCCCCTGGATGAGCTCTCAAGTAATCCCGAACAGCTAAATGTCTTAAAATAGCATGTTGATTATCATACTGAAACGTGTGGACATGATGCGTGCGCTGCTTTCCTCCTTTTCTAAAATACCTCCGGCCAGGTATGTGATTCTCTCCTAATGGCTCATAGCCGATCTTTATCATTGATTGATTCAGGGCGTCTACTCTCTTAATGCTTCTGACTACCGGCATGATGTCTATCACCGGCTTCGCTTTTAAACCAGGCACCGAAGTGCTGCCGATATGATGAATTTCCATTATTTCTTCCTGAAAGACTTCCAGAAGAAGCCGTGCTTCGCTCTGAAACAGCTGCGGCCACCGCTTATCATACTTAATGACATTAACGTACATCGATCGCACCTTCTTTTCCCTTACGGCTCACTCGACCAGCGTCTGCGAAAGATATTCCTGTGTGGGCACAGCTTATATATTTTCATTCCCTCCACTACGTGACTACTGTTGTCATTTTTTCACGAAACATGATGTTTCACGTGAAACAATGAAACTATTTTTTTGCTCTTTATCGATACTTTAGGTTTTACTCTCCGAACAGGGTCCCCTTCTCCGCTTTTCTCAGCTGATCATATGCATAGACCGCAATTGCGGTATCCTGAACGCCTGTACCAGTTAAATCACAGATCGTAAATTGTTGGTCATTTTCACGACCACCCGCATTCCCGGAAATCACCGCTCCGATTTCACGGACATCACTATTTTCATCAATTATCCCCGCTTCTGCCGCATGATGATGTTCCCCAAGCCGCAGAACCTGGCTTTTAGAATCACAGAAAAGCAGATCAGCAGCCCCGATCACCTCCGGATGGATTTCATTTTTGTCTTCAGCATCTGAGCCCATGGCGGTAATATGGAGTCCTGCATGAAGCCAGTCCTTCTGAACAATAGGCTCCTTCGCAGGTGTTGTCGTAATCACTATTTCACTCGAACGCACTACTTCTTCTGCGCTTTCAGCTGCACGCACGTTCATGCCGTCGGCTTCACGCATTTCCTCAATAAAGGCTGCAACCTTTTCCGGATTTCTTCCATACACAAGCACATCTTCAATTTCTCTCACAATCATCAACGCTCGAAGCTGATATCGTGCCTGCGCTCCCGTTCCGATGATTCCAGCAGTAGTCGCACGTGCCGGGGCAAGATATTTGGCTGCTACCGCCCCTGCCGCAGCGGTCCGTACATCTGTTAAGTAACCGTTATCCTGCAGAACTGCTTCCGGAAACCCTGTTTCCGTGCTGAAAAGAAGCATCATTCCACTCAGGCTCGGCAGTCCTTTTGACGCGTTATTAAAAAATCCGGAAGAGATTTTTAGAGCAAATTTATCCAATCCTTTCATATATGCCGTTTTCACGTCCACTTCTCCGTTGTTTTCCGGAATATCCACCCGAAGAATCGGCGGCATTGTCACCTCTCCTGCCTCGAGTTTCCGAAAGCCCTCCTCTATCAGCTCTACTGCTTTCTCATTTACGTCCACAACGTTCCGGATATCTTTCTCTGAAAAAATAAACATGAGTTCAGCCCCTTTCATTCCTGGTAGAATAGATATATAAATAGTTTAATTGGAGGATACTGCCATTGCAGCTATTACAGGTTCTTTTACATATAACAGTACTTGCGGGCGTTCTTATTATTATTGCTGATCAGACCCGCCGCAAGAAGAAAAACAAGCTGCTGCTTCTGCTTGCTGTGCTTGGTTTACTTTCTGTAATTGACTTTACCCTTTCTTTCTTCAACTAATTCTCTCTGCCGGGTGGAAATTCCTTTTTTCTTACTATGGCTTAAAATAGAGATAAAACGGGTACTAATTTAGAATGAAAAACGTTCAATTCATTTTTCGACGAACCCTTTATGTGTTTGAATTACCACAAATTTTTATGTATCTGCTTTTTAAAAAAACAGAAAGCTGGTGAGGTAATGAATTACAGAGCACTTGGAGACACGGAATTAAAAGTAAGTGAACTTAGTTTCGGAACCTGGGCTATTGGTGGATCATGGGGAAGAACTGATGATAATGAAGCTTTGAGAAGCCTGGATTATGCCATGAGTGAAGGCGTCAATTTCTTCGATACAGCCGACGTGTACGGCGGCGGACACAGTGAGGAACTATTGGCAAAAGCCACTAAAGGCAGGGAAGATACCATTCATATCGCAAGCAAATTCTGCCGTGCCGGAGATATAGATGACCCTTCCACCTATTCGGAGGAATCTGTTCGTGCTTATTGTGAAAATAGTCTAAAACGACTGGACCGGGATGCGCTTGATCTTTATCAAATTCACTGTCCTCCTCTGCACATTTTAAAGGACGGACGCGTATTTGAAGTGCTCGATAAGCTCAAGCAGGAAGGGAAAATCAGATATTATGGCGTTAGCGTAGAAACAGTAGAAGAAGGTTTTGTCTGTTTAGAAAATCCAAATGTGAGCGCGCTGCAGGTGATTTTTAATATTTTCCGCCAAAAGCCGTTAGAATCTTTATTTCCAGAAGCAAAACGCCGGGGCGTCGGTATATTAACAAGAGTGCCGCTCGCAAGCGGACTGCTGACTGGAAAGTTTACGAAAGCAAGTACTTTTGAAGAAGATGACCACCGCTCTTTTAACCGGAACGGGGAACAATTTAATGTCGGAGAAACCTTTGCCGGCCTTCCTTTTGAAACTGGTGTCGAGCTGAGTGAAGAACTGCAGTGGATTACAGAAGGCCGCGAAACGATGACACAGGCAGCGCTGCGCTGGATATTGGATCAGGACGACATTACTTGTGCGATCCCCGGATTTAAAAATAAGAAGCAGATAAAAGATAATCTAGAATCTATTCACGTGAAGCCATTTACAGACGAGGAAAAACAAAAGCTCCGCGACTTTTACTCCAGCCGAGTTCATTCCAAAATCCGCGGCGCCTACTAATTCATATTATTGTTGCAAACAGTGGTTCCCGACGAGATGCATGCGGACATGAAGTACGCTATTTGCTGAAAAAGTGGTAAGATTGGGATCTTATTTCGGGTGGTAACGGAACTCATGTCCGGCAACGTCTTCAAACAGGGCTGCTTTCAGCAGATAGCGGAACCAAGGTCCGGGATAGGCAGTGCCGAGAATCGGCCTGCGACTCATTCACACACGATGGCATATCATACGAGTGGTCTTCAACGTATGACCATCAAATGGTTCTTCTTCTTCTCCGACGGCCTTAAAACCGCGCGCTTCATAAAAATGCTTTCCCTTGGCGTTATCTGATTCAACATTCAGAGTGATCGTTTTTGCGGACGGAACTGCATTGATTGCTTTTTCAAGCAGCATGGAGCCGCTGCCTTTCCGCTGGTATTCCGGAAGCAGATAAATAGCAGCCAGTTCTGATTCACCCGCCAGGTTCGGGTGACTTATGTTCACAAACCCAATTATTATTCCGTTCCTTTCAGCGACAATCATATTCGAGCGTTTCAGCCGCAGCTTCATCATTCTATCTGAATACGCCTGATTCAAAAACCTGTCCTGAACCGGGCGGGGAATAAGTCCGTCATACGTGTCGTGCCAGCTGGCAGTTGCTACATTTCGCACAGAGGCAATGTCTTTTTTCTTCATTGCACGGATGATTGTCATGGAGAAGCACCCTCTCTTAAAGACTGTAAGAAATTATTCGCTGCAGTAATGGAAAATTCCTTTTTCATTATCCGTACACATGCAAATAGGACAAGACCACGTACCGGTGGATAACGACCAGACAGAAAAATAGTGGCTGTATCATAAATGATACTCGCCCCTTTTGCATGGTAAAAAAAGCAGGGGACAAGTCCTTCGCTTTCCGTGGGCAGCTCTTCAGCTAACCGGGCGAAACCCACGCCCGGCGGATCTTCAGCCGCTGCTGTTCCACCGGAGTCTTCGGACTTGTACCCTGCTATCTTCTATTTAGAATACTTTTTTTCTATAAAAAAGGGCTTTTGCTACAGCCCCGTATATTCCCATGCTACATTGCATAATAAACGGCGAGAACTACGGCCAGGTAAAAAACAGCCGCCCCTCCCCAGATCGTTTTTTTACTCATTGTTTCCCACCTCCCGCTTCGAGCTTCACTCGCTGGAGCCTTAATGCGTTAAGAACCACCGATACGGAGCTGAAGGCCATGGCCGCACCTGCTACCCATGGGGCTAGCAGCCCGGCGGCTGCGATTGGAATACCAATGGTGTTGTAGATAAAAGCGAAAAATAAATTTTGTTTAATGTTACGCATTGTTTTGCGGCTCATAAGGACAGCGTCCGCGACACTATTTAGATCGCCGCGCATCAATGTCACATCAGCCGCTTCTATCGCCACGTCCGTTCCGGTACCGATTGCCATGCCGATATCTGCGACGGCAAGAGCCGGAGCGTCATTAATACCATCTCCAACCATCGCCACTTTTTTTCCTTCCCGCTGGAGCTTTTCAATTTCTGCACTTTTTTCTTCAGGCACTACTTCTGCAAGAACCCTATCAATTCCAACTTCTGCTGAGATTGCTTCTGCGGTGCGGCGGTTGTCGCCGGTAAGCATAATAACTTCAAGCCCAGCCGCTTTCATACGCTCCACGGCTCGCTTTGATGTCTCCTTCACCGTATCTGCCACAGCTGCCATTCCGGCGTATTTTCCGTCCACCGCTATCAGCATCACCGTTTTCCCCTGCATTTCCAGCTCACTCGTCTTATTCTCAGCCATGTTCATATCAATTCCATGTTTTTTCATCAAGTTACGAGTTCCTGCAAATACTCTGTGCCCTTCCGCTTCTGCTTCCACGCCGAATCCGGGATGAGCGGTAAAAGAAAAAGGCGCTTTAGGGTCCACATTTTTCTGACGTATACCCTCCACAATGGCTGCTGCGAGCGGGTGCTCCGAGTGCATTTCCGCTGCGCCGAGGAGCTGCAGAAAGGATCTTTCCTCCCAGCCCTCTTCCAAAATCAGATCCGTAAGCTCAGGCTCTCCTTTTGTAATGGTCCCGGTTTTATCGAGAACAACCGTATGAAGTGTCTGCGTACTTTCCAGGTATTCTCCCCCTTTAAAAAGAACGCCGATTTCAGCAGCCCTGCCGGAGCCTGCCATAATCGATGTTGGTGTTGCCAGGCCGAGGGCACACGGGCAGGCGATAACAAGAATGGAAATCACCGGAATCAGCGCGCTGCCCAGCTCTCCGGGAGCGACAAACATATACCAGACAAGAAAAGTGAGAATGGCAAAGCCGATCACTGCCGGTACGAAAATGCCTGAAATTCTATCGGCAAGCCGCTGAATTTCCGCTTTGGATCCCTGCGCTTCTTCGACGATTTTAACAATCTGGGAAAGCGCGGTATCCTTGCCGACACGAGTTGCTTGCAGGCGGATGGCGCCGTTTTTATTAATGGTCGCCCCCACCACTGAATCTCCTGCTTTTTTATCCACTGGAAGGCTTTCTCCGGTCAGCATCGACTCGTCTACGGCAGACTCGCCGTCTATCACTTCGCCGTCAACCGGAATTTTTTCTCCAGGCTTTACAGCAACAGTATCTCCGATCAGGACCTCTTCCACCGGAATGGTCATTTCTTCTCCATCGCGAATAATCACTGCCGTTTTGGCGCGAAGCCCGAGAAGCTTTTGAATGGCTTGAGAGGTCCTGCCCTTCGCGCGTTGTTCGAATAGTTTTCCAAGCACAATTAAAGTAATAATAATAGCTGCCGCTTCAAAATAGAGTTCAGGCATGCCCTGGCTTCCACTGCTGACCCATTCCCAGCCTAAATAAATACTGTAAAAATAGGCAGCTGACGTTCCCATTGCTACGAGTACATCCATGTTTGCACTCTTATTGCGCAGAGTTTTATACGCTCCCTTATAAAATTGCCAGCCGATGATAAATTGAACAGGCGTCGCAAGAGCAAGCTGGACCCACGGGCTCATGAAGGCATGAGGCAGCCACAGGAAGGAAGTGAACTCAAAATGAGTAACCATCGTCCACAGAAGCGGCAGCGATAATATGAGAGAGAATATAAATTTCCCTGTCTGATTGTCAACGGCTGCTTCCCTCTCTTTATTTGTCCCTGCTTCTTCGGTTTTTTCTTTAAGCTGGTAGCCGATTTTATCAATTGCTGCTTTCATATCCGCGGTAGAGACCTGGTCGGGATTGTATTCTACTGCGGCGGATTCCATAGCAAGATTTACGTTTGCCTGGACCACGCCAGCTAGTTTGTTCAGCTTTTTTTCCACTCGGCCTGCACAGGCTGCGCAAGTCATGCCCAGCACATCAAACTCAACTTTTTCATGAATTACTCCATATCCGAGCTTTTCAATTTTTTCTTCCATCTCCTGGGGAGAGGTTTTTTCTGGATCAAACGTGACGCTGGAGCGCTCAAGTGCAAAATTAACGTTTGCCTCTTGCACCCCTTCTATTTTTTTTAAACCCTTTTCTATTCGTGCTGCACAAGCCCCACAGGTCATACCCGAAATCTGAAGCGATGTTTGTTGTTGGTCACTCACACCTAACCCTCCTTTATAAATACTATACCTAGCTATGGTATTTATTCGAGATAAAATGTCCGGGCAGGTGTCACTGCCCGGCCGGATCATGCTCAGGAAACGACGTCATAGCCCTGTTCATCAATAGCTTCTGCAATATCATCATGAGTTATTTTCTCGTCGTTGTACTTTACTTCCACTATTCCGGCATCTAAATTCACCTGGACCGCTGCTACACCTTCGAGTCCGCCGACTCCGTCTTCTACAGCTTTGACACAGTGTCCGCAGGACATTCCTTTCACCTTCAGTGTTTCTGTTTTCATGACATACACTCCTTCATTACATTATTATACATTACCTCGGTATAGTATCATTAAACGAAAAATTATTTAATCATTCTTTTCATAACATCGAGCAGCTCTTCAATCGATTCTTCTCCATTTCCATTCTTGATAGCATTAGCTACACAGTGATGAGTATGATCTTCCATTAATGCGAGAGATACTTTATTCATGGCTGATTGAATAGCCGCGATCTGATTTAAAATGTCGACACAGTACCGGTCGTTCTCTACCATATTGTGAATGCCCCGTACCTGTCCTTCAATCCGTTTGAGTCGATTCAGCAGCTGCTGCTTATTCGGCTGTACTGTCTGTTTATCTGTATGCTCCATCATCCACACCTTCCTACATTTATACGTATACCCTGTATTTATAAAATATCATACCCCCATGGAGTAATCAACTATCAAGATTATTTTCTTTTAGGGCGAGATATGAGAAGATAGCTTTGATTTACCATGGAAATGTCCGTTTCCATAGAAAGGATAGATAGAATGTCACGAACAAAAGCGTATGCCTTCGCCATTTCAGGTGCTGCACTTTGGGGCTTGACCGGTCTTTTTGTGCAGTTTTTATATGATTACGGTTTTACTCCCTGGCAGGTCGTTGCCATCCGGGCAATTTTTTCGGGCTTGCTTATTGTGAGCTATCTTAGTATTTTCAACCCCTCCTATTTAAAAATTAATCTGCGGGATCTTCCTTTTTTTATCGGTACTGGAATTATTAGTATTGTATTTTTTAATTGGTGTTTTTTCACAGTCATCGATGAAACATCCATTTCCCTGGCCGTAGTGCTGCTGTATACTGGTCCTTTTTTTGTGACACTGCTTTCACGCTTTTTGTTTAAAGAATGGCTCACGAAGAGGAAAGTGGCCGCTTTGTTTGTAACAATTGCCGGCTGTGCATTTACGGTCGGCCTGCTTCCTTCATTTAACACATCTGTGTCGGGCTTTGCGATTATTACGGGGATCGGTTCCGGATTCTTTTACGCCCTATACAGCATTTTCGGAAAATATGTGAGCCGAAAATATCACTCTCTGACAATTACCGCGTGGTCGTTTATCTGTGCGAGCACGCTTATGCTTCCGGCCGGCGGGCTTCTCCCCCAGGCAGGATTATTTCTGGATCTTCGCGTGCTCTTTTTTGCCGCCGGGCTTGCCTTGATTCCAACGGTGCTGGCCTACATATTTTACACTATCGGCCTTACATATATTGAATCGAGCCGGGCTTCTATTTTATCGACTATTGAGCCGGTCGTCGCCCTGTTTGTAGGCTTTGCCGTATTCGGAGATCAGCTTGGAGGCTGGCAGATGGCAGGAGCCGCGCTTGTCCTATCCTCTATTTTTCTCGTATCCGAAAAAAAACGAATATCTTCATCGAGGGGGCTGTAGCAAAAGCCCCTCTTTATAGAAAAAGTAGTATCCTAAATAGAAGATAGCAGGGGACAAGTCCGAAGACTCCAGTGGGAAGAGCAGCGGCTGAAGATCCGCCGGGCGCGGGTTTCGCCCGGTTAGCTGAAGCGCTGCCCACGGAAAGCGAAGGACTTGTCCACTGCATTTTTACCATGCAAAAGGGGGCGAGTATCATTTATGATACAGCCCTTTTTAGTTCTATTCACTTAGGCCAATACCTTCAATTTTTCATTGCTTAAAATTATATTTTGCATTTTGTTCGGCTTCTGGATAAAATACAGGAACACACGTTCGTATTTGAGGTTGTATTTTTCTCCAAAATCTACCTTTTATAAGTAAGCAGGCCAGAAGGGAGGGACAGCATGAAAGATAGATTATGCAGTCTGAGAGGGCAGTGCCGCAGGCTTGATCGTTTTATCTCTGAGCAGTCCGACTTGATGAACAGTCCTGTGATTCAACAATTTATACAGCAGGAAGAGCACCGTCAGGCTCTTGCAGACGCCTTCTGTAAAAATACTGCCGCCGCGAAAGCCAACCTGGATGATATATTCCGCGCTTTCTACGGGGACATGCAGTTTACATCCTATGTGCTGAAGACCCTGCAGTGGAGTGCTATTCATTTTGACAAACAGCTGCGAAAGCAGAACCAGGTGGAACAGCTTCTTATTGACAGTCACCCAAAAGACGCAGAAATACCAGAATGGCCGGATCTAAAGGTCCCACTCACTGAAGATGCGGCATCTGATCAGAAAGAACGTCTGGCTGACATGATTGAAAATAAGCTCCTTTATCACGGACTCTGCCAATTAACACCACGCCAGCACTATGTTCTGTACGAAAAATATAAAAATGACTTATCTGATCTCGCTATCGCGGAGCAGCTCGGCGTCAGCCAGCAGGCGGTGTTTAAATCAAGAAAAACGGCACTCGAACGATTGTCTCAAATTATGGGAAAGGATGATGTTCGATTATGATTTTTGAATCACTCGCCACTGAATTGTTAGCTAATGTAGGCTTCCCTATTTTTATTTCTGTTTATTTAATGGTCCGGATAGAAAACAAAATTGAAAATGTGTCGGTGAATACACAAAGGCTGTTTGACCGATTTATGAAGGAGGAATACCGTGACTGAGCTTTACAGACTGGCTTATCTCGCAAAGGAAAAAGACGAGGAGGCGATGGCCCGCCTCCTCCTCGAGTTTGAACCTTTTATTCAAAAATCTCTTCGTCAGACAACGATTCAGGAAAAAGAAGATCTGAGACAGCATTTACGATTAAAATGTATCGAAAGCGTTTATCGCTTTTCATATTCTCCCGCCCCCGGCTTTTGGGAGTTTATTAAGAAATAAAATATATTGTGTTAAGTGTTTTTCAACTTAATGACAAAAGAATTAAGTGTCTTTAACGGTTTGGCCTGTACTCTTTTTTCTTCAATACCGTTCGATTATAATCAATCTATCAAATATACGTATAAATGGTATCGACATTCCGGCTTTTGATTAATCGTAAAGGTGTTGGATGCATGAACAAAAATAAAGTATGGAAATGGAGCTTGCCGCTGATGCTGCTTGCAGGGGCTGTGATATTCATTTATGTTGCAGTGACCCCAACTTTCAGTCATGAGTATAAACAACTGACACAACGGCTTGAGGTCGGCTTAAAGTACACCGAACCTAAGGATTCAACTATGTATGTGCTGCCATACGTGGAAAATCCAAATGGCTCCGACCTTACGTTCACGCATAACGGAAGCAACTTTTTCGGTTTGGAAATCCTTGATAAGCAGGGGAACGTCATCAAAGGAGCGGTCACGCTCGAAGCAAATGAGGAAGCATCACCGAATATTCTAAAAACCACGCTGGGCCCGGGCGAAAAGGAAAGCCAGAACCATTATTACAAAGTGACGCTCGATGATGAGGCCGATAGAATCCAAATTTCCTATAATGGCAAAGTAAAAGATGAATTCGGCCTGGATAAAATTGAAGAAGTGATTGAAATTGATGTGAACCATCTGCTGATTTAGTTTATACAGTGCTGCAGAGGAAAAATAGCTTCTAACTTATGAAGTGCACCAAAAGTTGGGCAAGAGTTCGATATTGTATCGGACTCTTGCTTTTTTACCGGCAGATTTTTATTTCTGCGTCTTCTTCTTACCAGCGCGACGTCAGCATCTTTCTTCTCGTGTAAAATTCAACGCCGTCTTTCCCGTTCGCATGCAGATCTCCGTAAAAGGAATTTTTCCATCCGGAGAAAGGGAAGAATGCCATAGGAGCCGGCACATTGACATTGACGCCAAGCATTCCTACTTCAATGTCTTCCCGATACTGGCGGACGGCATGGCCGCTGGACGTGTACAACACGGCGCCGTTGCCAAAATCGGAGCGGTTCGTTACTTCAATTGCCCCGGTCAAGTCCTTGACACGTACAAAGGATAGAACCGGAGCGAATATTTCTCTCTGCCAGATACTCATCTCAGGGGTTACATGGTCAAATATCGTAGCCCCGAGAAAGTAACCTTCTTCCATATCAGCCGCATCTTTCCGTCCGTCGCGGACCAGCACCGCCCCTTCTTTTTCCCCTTCTTCTATATTTCTGTGGACCTTATCCAAATGGGACTGCCGGATGACCGGGCCTAGATTCACGTTTTCATGGAGACCGTCCCCTAAGGTCAGTTTGTCTGCTGCCTGCTTGAGTTCTGAAACCACTTCGTCCGCGATGTCTTCCGTAACAACCACCACAGAAGTGGCCATACAGCGCTGTCCCGCGCTTCCAAATGCCCCACTCATGATTCCCTGGATCGTTTTTTCCTTGTCACAGTCTCCGAGTACAATCGCGTGATTTTTTGCACCGGCAAGCGCCTGTACTCGTTTGCCGTGATTAGCAGCTGTTTTGTAAATATACTCTGCGACCGGCTGGGATCCGACAAAGGAAATGGCATTGACCTCATCATGTTCAAGCAGCCCGTTTACGACATCGTGTGCTCCATGCACGATGTTTAACACCCCTTCCGGGAGTCCGGCCTCCGAGAACAATACTGCCAGCTTTTTTGCCAGCAGCGGTGTCCGCTCCGACGGTTTCAACACAAATGTATTTCCACAGGCAATCGCGAGTGGAAACATCCAGCACGGCACCATCATTGGAAAGTTAAATGGCGTGATACCGCCAACGACACCTACTGGATAGCGGTACATGCCAGATTCAATATCCGTAGCAATATCCGGGAGAACATCTCCCATCATAAGACTGGGTGCACCGGCTGCAAATTCGACGCACTCAATTCCGCGCTGCACCTCACCGTAAGCATCGTTGTAACACTTCCCATTCTCCAGGGTGATTATTTCAGCGAGTTCTTCATAATGCTCCATCAAAAGCTGCTGATATCGAAATAATATCCGCGCCCGCTTCGGCACGGGAGTTTTGTTCCACGATTTGTACGCAGTTCTTGCCGCGAGCACAGCAGCGTTTACATCTTCTTTTGACGACAGCGGCACCCTGGCAAGCTCTTCGCCGGTGGCCGGATTCGGAACACTGTCATAGGTTGCTGTGCCTGCATCGACCCATTGGCCGTTAATGTAATTTTTTAATGTTTTTACAGTCGTCGTTCCCATTTGTTGATGCACTCCTTTAATAATTTACTTTGAAAGATAAGCAGGGTATTCATACGTAAAAGCTTCTTTGTATAAAGCGATAATTTCTTCTTTTTCAGGCACCCTGGGGTTGTTTCCGGGACTCCCGCTTTCCACCGCATCTTCTGCCATTTTCGGCAGGCTGTAAAAGAATTCTTCTTCGGCGACTCCCCACGCTTTCATATTTGGAATATCGAGCTGACGGCAGAGACGAAGCACTTCATCCACCAGGTACACAGCCGCTTCTGGATCCTGCCAGTCCATTTTTTCCGGATAGATAAAACGCGCCATTTCTGCGAGTCTATCCTCACAGCTTTCTTTTGTAAATTCAAGCACCACTGGAAGCAGCATGGCATTTGATATTCCGTGAGGGACATGGAACAACGCGCCGATCGGCCGGGACATGCCGTGAACGAGGCAGACGGACGAGTTTGAAAAAGCCATTCCGCCCTGCAGTGCTCCCAGCGCCATGCCTTCCCGTGCCTTCTCATTGGAACCGTTATCATAAACCGCTTTCATATTTTCCATGATTAATTTTGCGGAAGAGAGAGCAAGCTGATCTGAAAATGGATGAGCTTTTCTTGAAATGTATGCTTCAATCGCATGAGTAAGAGCGTCCACACCAGTGGCCGCCGTCGTTCCCGGCGGTGAAGACATAGAAAGCTTCGCGTCTACAATGGCGGAAGCCGGCATGAAGGCAGGCTGCTTAATCATCATTTTCACATCGTTCGACGTGTTTGTGATAATCGTTACATCTGTAGCTTCAGAGCCGGTCCCAGCTGTTGTTGGTATGGCAATCAGCGGCTGGGCCAACTTATCCGCCCGTTTGCGGTTGTTCATATACTCATGAATCTCTCCATCATTTGCAGCAAGCACTGCTGCTGCTTTAGCGGTATCGATGCAGCTGCCTCCACCAAGCGCAATCATGATATCAGTTCTGTGTTCGGCCTGCTTCTCCAGTGCTTCCCGTACAAAAATATCGGTTGGCTCCTGGTCTACTTCGAGGTAATCAATATAGGGAATACCCGCCTGCTCTAAATAATCGTGACATTCCTTTAAATAGCCGAGTTCCTTCATAATACGATCGCTGATAATTAATGCTTTCCCGCCCAGCTTAGCTGCTTCTTCTCCCACCTTCTCCAGACTTCCATGTCCGTAGATAATCGTGTTCGGAAAATTCATTGCAGAAATGCTCACTTCATCTCCTCCTCTTTTTTCTATCCTCCCTTAATTCTGTTGCAAAAAACATGCCAGCTTTCCAATTGGTCGGAACCGCTGAAAAATGGCAGTGGCATTGTCTTTTTGTGTAGATTATAAAATACATATGTATACAATAATCTACAAATATTCTGGCACTTGATGCTCTTTGATTTTTTTGTACAACGTAGTGCGGTGGATCCCCAAGGCCTGCGCTGCTTTAGTTTTATTGCCCCGATGTTCTTCAATGGCAGTCATAATCATTTGCTTTTCCCGCCTGCACTGCTCTTCTCTTAACGGCGTTTTGTTCGTCTCTTCCGGCTGATTTGCTTGACGGCGTATCAACGGAGGCAGGTCGGAAGCTGAAATTGTATAATGATCTGATAAAATCATTATCTGCTCTGCGATATTCATCAGCTCTCGGATATTGCCGGGCCATTCATAGTCCATTAACATTTCGAGCGCTTCCTGCTGCAATTCCTTTGGAGGAAGGTCATTTTCCTCGGCAAAATATTGCATGTAATGCTGGAATAGCAGCGGAATATCTGACGTTCGTTCACGGAGTGGAGGCACGTGAATGGGAATAACGTGAAGCCGGTATAGAAGATCCTCCCGGAATCTGCCGCTTTCCACAAGCCCGATAAGATCCTCGTTTGTCGCAGCAATGATTCGCACCTGCAGAGGAATACGTGCATGACCGCCTACCCTTACTACTTCCCGTTCTTCTAGAATCCGCAGAATCTTTGCCTGCATCGCCATCGTCATCGTGCTGATTTCATCAAGAAAAAGTGTTCCGTAATTAGCTGCTTCAAATTTACCCGTGCTTCCTCCGCGTTTGGCTCCGGTAAAGGCTCCCTCTTCGTAGCCAAACAGCTCCGCTTCCAGCAGGTGCTCGGGAATCGCAGCACAGTTTACGCTTATAAACGCCCCGGTACGCTCGCTCATTTGATGAATAGACTGCGCAAATAGTTCCTTTCCTGTTCCGCTTTCTCCGGTCAACAGCACGGTCGCTTTCGTCCGCGCCGCTTTTCTTGCCTTACTTTTGCTGTCCAATAGCGGGGAGCTGTCTCCAATTAACTGCTCAAACGTATACAGCCTTCCGTCCTCTTCGATCTTTTTCCTGTCTTCATTTTTAAAAGGAGGAGCAAGCTCCATGTTCGCCGCATTTCCAAGAATCCGGTACAGCTCACTCACTCCTTCAAAAATTAACATGCCTATGGCACCGGTGACCCTTCCTCCTTTTCTGATCGGGATGCGGTGTACGACCATTTTCTGACCCTGAATCACCTGAATTTCTCCCTTTTCTGGAAGCCCGGATTCCACCGTTTTGTGAAGCCTCGTATTTTCAATGACCTCTTCCACCGGGCGGCCGATGATCTCACTGTCTTCAGACATCCCGAGAAAATTACGATAAGCAGTGTTCATCTGCACGAGAATTCCATCTTGATCCACGACTGCTATCCCTTCATAAGCACTGTTTAAAATAAGCTCTGATACTTCCGTATCGTTCTTCCAGTCTTCGGCAAAGCCGCGGTAAGCCCTTGCTACGTCCTCCCAATCAAGCACACCGGTTAAATTACCTTGTTTGTCCTGAACCGGCGACGGCAGATCCTTGACGTGAAGAATACTTTCGTCTTCCGATAATGGTTCCACGTCATTCAGCCAGCTTTCTTTCACTTTCTTTTTGGGACTTTTGTCTTTAAGTAAATGGCGGTAAAATTTTTCGGAGTCTAGAAGGCCGATGGGAGTTTTTTCTTCGTTTATAAATATAATCTGGCGGCGTTCTCCCTCTTCCATTGCCTGTAACACATCATCTACTTTTGCTTCTCCGATTATAAATGCCACTGCCGGGAGCATCCATTCCTTTACTAAGTATCGGTCCACCTTCTCTTTCACGTATTTTCCTCCTTTAATCTTCGACCATTCCCTTATGTTTCACGTGAAACAACATTCAGGGAGTATCTTACTGTTTCCTTTCCCTATTTGCGGGTTTTTCTATCATTATCACTATTGTTCTTTCAGATTATAATAAGTATCATGAGGGAATAGTTACCTTACTGTGTGGTTTTTTCCTGCCGGTAATCAGGTTTTTCTGCTTTTCAATTTTAAGGAGGTACATATGTATGTTCAGCTACGTCTCGCACCTTTATTGTCCAAAATGCCAGAACACTTACTCTGTGGATGAACCTGCCAACCTCTGTTCGTGCGGATCTCCCCTTTTAGTCGCCTATGACATGGATGCGCTGAAGGTCCATTTCCGCAAAGAATCTGTCATCGGCCGCCAACCTGATTTGTGGAGATACCATGAGCTGCTGCCGGTT
This sequence comes from Alteribacillus sp. HJP-4, assembly GCF_042139015.1. Lineage (NCBI taxonomy): Bacteria > Bacillati > Bacillota > Bacilli > Caryophanales > Bacillaceae > Alteribacillus > Alteribacillus sp. HJP-4. The sequence goes on from NZ_JBHIKY010000037.1 coordinate 26,535, forward strand.
AAAAAAGAAGCAAATATTGTTTCATTCGGAGAAGGAATGACTCCGCTTTTAGAAATGAAAAAAATAGAAAAAGAACTCGACATCGCGCAGCTGTGGATGAAGGATGAAGGGTTAATTCCCACCGGATCTTTTAAAGCCAGAGGCTCCGCGGTCGGTGTTTCCAAAGCAAAAGAACTTGGTATTGAAGAAATTGCAATGCCGACAAACGGAAACGCTGGAGCAGCCTGGTCTTTATACGCCAGCCGCGCGTCCATTACTTCTCATGTCGTCATGCCGGTCGACGCTCCGATCGTGACACGAAAGGAATGTGCCATTGCCGGAGCCGACCTTCACCTTGTTAACGGCCTGATCAGTGATGCCGGTAAAATTGTTGGACGCTCTGTGAAGAAGCACGGATGGTTTGATGTATCGACCCTAAAAGAGCCTTATCGGATTGAAGGCAAAAAAACGATGGGGCTTGAAATTGCCGAACAGCTGCAGTGGAAGCTGCCGGATGTGATTGCTTATCCAACCGGCGGAGGTGTTGGAATCATCGGCATATACAAAGCGATTAAAGAGCTGATGGAGCTCGGCTGGGTGAGAGAAGATAAAATGCCGAGACTCGTAGCGGTGCAGGCAGAGGAATGCGCACCGATCGTCAAGGCGTATGAGGAAAATAAAACTTCTTCTGACTTCTGGCCGGAATCCAGAACTGCTGCCTTTGGTATCAATGTGCCTAAAGCAATCGGAGATTTTCTCGTGCTGGAAGCCGTCTATGAAACGAACGGATGTGCGGTGGCAGTCAGTGACGAGACCCTGCTTAAGGAACAGCAGCATATCGTAAGAAAAGAAGGAACCTTCATCTGTCCAGAAGGTGCCGCTGTCTTTGCTGCTGTGCGAAAGCTCCGCTCTGAGGACTGGATCAAAGCGAACGAAACCGTTGTCTGCTTAAATACAGGCATGGGCATTAAATATCCTGAAACGGTGGATGTAAATGTCCCGCTTCTCTCCCCGGAGGATACATTATAATAAATATTGCTGGGGCTGTATCATAAATGATACTCGCCCCTTTTTGGATGGTAAAAAAAGCAGGGGACAAGTCCTTCGCTTTCCGTGGGCAGCGCTTCAGCTAACCGGGCGAAACCCACGCCCGGCGGATCTTCAGCCGCTGCTCTTCGAGGCCACTGAAAAACGGAAGGTCTTTTAAAAGTAGAATTTTAATAAAGCGGGGGCTGTAGCAAAAGCCCCTTTTTATAGAAAAAGTAGTATCCTAAATAGAAGAGAGCAGGGGACAAGTCCGGAGACTCCAGTGGGAAGAGCAGCGAGGCTGCTGAAAAACCTGCATTTTATCTCCAACAAAAACGGAAGTTCAAAAAAGGACCCTTTTATTCCTCTA